>NZ_LSJT01000093.1:0-37473 GCF_001556795.1 Dermacoccus sp. CCH2-D9 | reverse complement strand
CCGCAGCATCATTGAGCGCCGCTTCGGCGGCTTCCGCGTCGCGCAGCGCCTCCTCGAGAGGCGCCAGCTCCTCCTGGGCCTCGGCCACTCGCGTCGCGGACTCCCCGATGCTGGCGCGCAACCGCGCGAGTTCGGCCTCGCCTGCTTCCACGCGTGAACGCCGAACCTCGACCTGACCGTGAAGCTTGGCCAGACCCTCGCGTCGATCTGCGGCTGCCCGCGCGATCCGCACGAGTCGCTGCTGCTCGACCTGATGTTCACGTTCAGTCTTCTCGCGCACCTCGACGGCGGCGTCGAGCGCCTCCTGGGCTCGCTCGACCTTGGCCTGCAGCTCCAGCTCTTCCCCCCGGACCCGCTCGGCCTGACGCCGCAGCTGCTCGGGATCCCGGCCCGAACCGGGCGTCTCGTCCTGCGCCGCCGTCAGCGAGGTGGCTCGTTCCGCGGCGAGCCGGCGCGTCGAATCGAGTTTCTCCTCCAGTGACGACAGCGCGTACCACTGCGACTGCAGCCGTTCGAGCACCGGAGCGCGGGCTGCCATCTCGGCCTCGATCTCCTCGACGCCGGCCTTCGCGGCGCGCACCGCGTCGTCGAGTTCGGCGCGACGCCGCACCATCGCCTGTTCGTCCGCGACGTCGGCCTCGAGCCGCGCGCGCTGCTGGACGAGGTCGTCGGCGAGCAGCCGCAGCCGTGCGTCACGCACCGTCATCTGGATGGCTTGCGCCCGACGCGCCGTCTCGGCCTGGCGCCCCACCGGCCCGAGTTGGCGGCGAACCTCGGCCGTCAGGTCGGCGACGCGCGTGAGGTTGGCCTCCATGCCGTCGAGCTTGCGCAGCGCCTTCTCCTTGCGACGGCGGTGCTTGAGCACGCCGGCCGCTTCTTCGATGAACCCGCGACGTTCCTCGGGCGTCGCGCGCAGCACCGCGTCGAGCTGGCCCTGGCCGACGATGACGTGCATCTCCTTGCCGATGCCGGAGTCGCTCAGCAGCTCCTGGATGTCGAGCAGTCGGCACGGCGTGCGGTTGATCGCGTATTCGGAGCCGCCGCCGCGGAACATGGTGCGGCTGATCGTCACCTCGGTGTAGTCGATCGGCAGTGCGCCGTCGGAGTTGTCGATCGTCATCGTCACTTCGGCGCGCCCGAGCGGCTGGCGCCCGGAGGTGCCGGCGAAGATGACGTCGTCCATCTTGCCGCCGCGCAGGCTGCGGGCACTGCCCTCGCCCATGACCCAGGCGAGCGCGTCGACGACGTTGCTCTTGCCGGAACCGTTCGGACCGACGATGCAGGTGATGCCCGGTTCGAGGACGAGGTTCGTCGCCGACGCGAACGACTTGAACCCCTTGAGGGTCAGCGACTTGACGTACACGGCGCGCGGTTCAGGCCGTCGGCTGCGGCGCGCCGGCGGCGGCCGTGTCGCGCGCCGTGAGGACGAGCGGGCCCTCGGCGGTGATCGCGACGGTGTGCTCGGAGTGCGCGCCACGGGAACCGTCGACGCTGCGCAGCGTCCACCCGTCCCGGTCCTGGATGATCTGGTCGGTTCCCGCCATGAGCCAGGGCTCGATCGCGATGACGAGGCCAGGCTTGAGCTTGAGGCCGCGGCCTGCACGACCGTCGTTGGGCACGTGCGGTTCGCCGTGCATCGTGCGGCCGACGCCGTGGCCGCCGAACTGCGTGTTGACGCGGTATCCGGCGCCTGCGCAGACGTCGGCGATGGCGGCCGAGATGTCGCCGAGCTTGTTGCCGGGCTGCGCGGCCGCAATCCCTGCGGCGAGGGCTCGCTCGGTCGTGTCGATGAGGCGCAGGTCGGCCTCGCGCGGCGTGCCGACGACGAAGGAGATCGCCGAATCGCTCACCCAGCGGTCGAGTGATGCGGCGAAGTCGACGCTGAGCAGGTCGCCGTCCTTGAGGGCGTAGTCGTGCGGCAGGCCGTGCAGGACGGCGTCGTTGACGCTCGTGCACAGCACCTTGCCGAACGCGCTCGCGCCGAAGCTCGGGTGGTAGTCGATGTAGCACGACTCCGCACCGGCGTCGGTGATCATGCGGTGCGCCAGAGCGTCGAGTTCGAGCAGGTTGACGCCGACGTCGGCGGCCTCGCGCAGGGCGGTCAGGACGGATGCGACGAACGCCCCGGCGGGCTTCATCTCGTCGATCTCTCGGGGCGTACGCAGTTCGATCACCCGACTACGGTAGTGCAGCCCGCGCCCGGACACCGTCGAGCCTCGCGAAGCGTCAGCGGTAGATCGTGTCGCGACGGCCTGTCGCGACGACGAGGATGACGACTGCATTCGTCACGGTTGCCGCCTTGTCGGTCGAGGTGGCCGGATGAACGTGGGGATCGGCCATTCGGGATCGATTCCTCGCGCGGCACGAACCGGCTTGGCCCAGTCGTCCGGGTCGCACATCTGTCATGCCACTTCGTCCGTCGCGATCTTGGCAAGCAGGCGGCGAACGACCGATCTCATGGATCTCGACAGGGCGACCTCCTGCCGATCGGTGCAGACGA
Organism: Dermacoccus sp. CCH2-D9; assembly: GCF_001556795.1. Taxonomy (NCBI): domain Bacteria; kingdom Bacillati; phylum Actinomycetota; class Actinomycetes; order Micrococcales; family Dermacoccaceae; genus Dermacoccus; species Dermacoccus sp. CCH2-D9. The sequence goes on along the minus strand of NZ_LSJT01000093.1, from coordinate 34,973 downwards.
GCAACGTCACTGCGTCCTGCAGATGACGCTCGCGGCTCGCTCCGGGAAGGAACTTAGCCCAGCTCTTGAGTGCCAGAGCGGCGGGAAGATCCGGCAGACGTCCCCCACTCGCATGGGCGATCTGACGCGCCGCCATCCGGCGGAGCCGAGCCTTCAATCGTGACCTCTTGGATCCTCGGAGCTCAGCGGTAGCGCCCGACGTGAGAAGGTCGAGCGCCGCATTTCGGCCCCCCTCGTTCCACATGCGCCCCCGCGCGGCGACGTCGTCCTGCGCGATCCCGTCGCCTGGGACGACGACATCATCGCCGGCTACCGCAACGACCCCGCAGTCACACGATGGTTGATCGTGCCCGAGGAAAGCCCGCAGGACTGCGACGCCGCTGAATGGGGGTCGCGGCGAGCGAGTCGGACTTCTCGCGCATCGGGGAGGTCGCCGGCATCGGAGCGCATGCGGCGATCGACCCGCTGTTCAGGAACGGTCCATCGTCCGGGGCGGCTTCTGGCACGTCGGGCAGAAGTGCGACGAGCGGTTCATGAACTGCTCCCTGACGATCAGCGTGCCGCAGCGGCGGCACGGCTTGCCCTGCTGGCCGTAGGCGTCGAGAGAGCGATCGAAGTAGCCGCTCGCACCGTTGACGTTGACGTAGAGCGCGTCGAAGCTGGTGCCGCCATGATCGAGCGCAGAACGCATGACGTCCTGCGCCGCCGTGAGCACGCCGATGAGCTGCGTCTTCGTCAGCATGCGTCCCGGGCGTCGGCCGTGCACCTTCGCGCGCCACAGCGCCTCGTCGGCGTAGATGTTGCCGATACCGCTGACGATGCCCTGATCGAGCAGCATCCGCTTGATCGCGACATCCTTGCTGCGCATGAGCCGCGCGACGGCGCCCGCGTCGAACGCCTCCTCGAGCGGGTCAGGCGCGATGTGCGCGATCGACGCGGGCACCTCGCGCCCGTGCGCCACCGTCAGGTCGTCGAGGAACAACCCGCCGAACGTCCGTTGGTCGACGAAGCGCATCTGCTGGGCCGACCGTTCCGAGCGCGGCCTCTCCGATGCGTCAGTCACCCCCGGCGCATCCACCGCCTCACCCGAGCCAGCGCGCCCCCCCGACCTCCTGGGCGGCGAGAGCTTCACAGGCGCCGACAGGTCGAACACCGCATGCGCATGCTTCTCCAGCGGCGAGTCGGCGCTCTCGACGAGCACCTGTCCACTCATGCCGAGGTGGATGACGAGGGCGTCGTCGGCCACCGCACCCTCGCGCCGGTCCAGCGGCACCGTCGCGTCCGCCGAGCCAGCAGAAGCAGGACCGACATCTTCGAACGTCACCCACAGGTACTTGCCGCGCCGTTGGGCCGACGCTACCCGTCGTCCGAGCAATGCGTCGGCCAGATGCTGCGGCCCCGGCAGGTGACGGCGTGCGACGCGCGAGCCCGTCACCCGGGACGTGACGAAGGCCCGGCCGACCACGTGGTCGTCCAGGCCTCGTCGTACGACTTCCACCTCGGGAAGCTCAGGCATGCGCACCGTCCGTGACGGCGACCGCGTCCGCCTCGTCGCGTACGACGTCACCGCCGGCCGAACCGGCGTTCTTCGCCGCTTCGTCGCGCAGGCTCACCCACGCGTTCTCGGCGGCGATCATCTCGGCCGACTTCTTGTTGCGCCCCGTACCGACACCGAGGGTGCGCCCGTCGACGACGACGGTCGCGGTGAAGACCTTGTCGTGATCCGGCCCTTCACCCTCGACGACGTACGTCGGCGCACCGAGGCCGGCCGCAGCGGTGGCCTCCTGCAGCGACGTCTTCCAGTCGAGCGCGGCGCCCATCGTCGACGATCGGTTCATCAACGGATCGATGAGGTGGTGGACGATGCGACGCCCCGCCTCGATGCCGCCCGAGAGGAACACCGTGCCGATGACGGCCTCCGTCGTGTCGGCGAGGATCGAATCCTTGTCGCGCCCACCCGTGGCGAGCTCGCCACGCCCGAGCAGCAGGTACTCCCCCAACTCGAGACCGCGCGCGACCTCAGCGAGGGCCCTCGAGCTGACGACCGCCGCCCGCTGCTTCGCGAGGTGCCCCTCCGGCGCGTCGGGCTGATCCGTGTACAGCGTCTCGGTGACGACGAGGCCCAGCACGGCGTCGCCGAGGAACTCCTGGCGCTCGTTGTGCGGGATGCCGCCGTTCTCGTACGCGAACGAACGGTGGGTCAGGGCACGACGAAGCAGCGACTCGTCGACGTCCACACCCGAAACCTCAGAGAGGATCCGGACGAGGTCGCCGACGGGCCGCTGCGACACGTCAGCAGCTGACCGCTTCGAAGACTTCTTGCCCACGGTCTGCGATCGGCCGATCAGGCCTGGTGCTCGGTGCGCTCCGCTGCACCGTAGTGGCGGCCGTTGTACGTACCGCACGCCGGGCACGCCATGTGCGACTGCTTGTTGGCACCACACGCGGGGCACGCCTGCACGGCGACGGGCGTCGCCTTCCAGTTGGCTCGGCGCGAGCGGGTGTTGGCGCGGGACATCTTCCGCTTCGGGACAGCCACGTCAGTTCCTCTTCTCGTCTTCTGCCGATCCAGCCTCGGTCAGGTTGACCAGGGCCGACCAGCGGGGGTCGATAGCTTCGTGATGGTGATCGGGGTCGTCGTCAAGTCGTGCACCGCATTCGGAGCACAACCCGAGGCAGTCCTCGTGACACACCGGTTGGAACGGCAGGGTGGGCACCACAGCGTCCCGCAGCACGGGCTCGAGGTCGGCGTCGTCGCCATCGAGCTCGTGCAGTTCGTCCTCATCATCGCCGCCTGCCACCTCGCGGTGGTGCGCAGCACGATCGGCGTAGACGAACAGCTCCTGAAAGTGGACGTCGACCGGGTAGGTCACGTCCTCCAGGCACCGCACGCACGCGCCGGTTGCCGTCGCCTCGACCTCACCGGTGATGAGGACTCCTTCCATCACCGATTCGAGACGCAGGTCGAGCCCGACGGGCTGACCCTCCTCGATGCCGATGACGTCGGTACCGAAATCTGCCGGAGCCTCGACGTCGCGGTGGAGGCGCAGCGAATTTCCGGGTCGACGACCGAGCTCCCTGGTGTCGAGCACCAGCGGGCGGCGGGAATCAGCCTGGGTCATTACCTTGCACTCTTCGTCGGTCGAGAACTTCGAACATCTTTCGGCCACAGCGATGGCGTAGGCCGACGTGCAAGTCTACGCCGCGGGCGCGCACTCTCCCAAATCCCAGAATGTGCGGGCCTGCGCAGGTCAACGCGACGCGCCGACACGCTCAAGCAGCGGGCCGATGACGGGCTCCGGAACCATGCCCGTGACGTCGCCGCCGAGGCCCGCGACCTGCTTGATGAGCGAGCTCGACAGGTGATCCATGCCCGGGTTTCCGGGGATGAACACCGTCTCGAGACCCGATAGCGCGCGGTTCATCGTCGCCATCGGGGTCTCGTAGCTGAAGTCGGTCTCCCCGCGGAGCCCCTTGACGACGAGCGGTGCGCCCAGCTCACGGCACACGTCGACGAGCAGCGTGTTGGCGTAGGCCGCGGCACGGACGTTGTCGAGATGCGCGACCGAGCGCTCGATGAGGTCGACGCGCTCGTCGGCGCTGAATGTCCCCTGCTTGTCGGGGTTGTGCAGCACCGTGACGACGACGTCGTCGAACAGCGCCGCGCACCGCTCGATGACGTCGAGGTGTCCCAGCGTCAGCGGGTCGAACGAGCCGGGGCAGACGCACGTCGTCATGATGTGACCTTCGCGATGTCCTCGGGCGTACCGGTGACGACGATCTCGGGCACGACCTGATCGAGCGTCGCGACGACGGCCTCGACGTCGTCGGGCTCGGGCGCGTCGTCCTGGGCGAGCTCGGCGAACCACATCGTCGTCTCCCCGTAGACGCGCGGCTCCCAGGCCTCCAGGCGCGGGTGCCACGTCGGCTGCGGCGAACGCGACGAGCGTTCGACGACGACGAGAGCGCGCTCGGCGAGCCACTCCCGCTCGACGAGCAGGTCGATGGCCTGCCGCAGCTGCTCCTCGCTCACGCTGTACGGCGGGTCCATGAGCACGAGCGCGGCCTTGACGCTCGGCGGGCCCTCGAGAAACTTCTCGACGGCCTGCGTCACGACACGCACCGGCGAGAACCCGAGGTTGCGCACGTTCGTGCGGATGACGGTCGCGACGCGGCGGTCGACCTCGACGAACGTCGCGGACGCGGCGCCGCGGCTGAACGCCTCCAGCCCGAGCGCGCCGGAGCCCGCGTACAGGTCGAGCACGTCCGCGCCGAGCATCGCACCGAGATGCTCCAGCCGGGAGAACAGCGCCTCACGGACGCGGTCGGACGTCGGGCGGGTGCCCGCTCCGGGGGGCGTGTCGAGCCTGCGGCCACCGGCGGAGCCGGCAATGATGCGCGTCATCAGCTTCTTTCCAGAAATTCGGCCTGCGACGCGTCCACGCGGGCATGCGCGGCCTGCGCCAGCAGGGGATGCTCGGTCAGAGACGGATCCGCTTCGACGATGGCGGCGGCCTCGGTGCGCGCGGCCTCGATGACGGCGAGATCGGACGCCTTCGTCAGCTCCAACCAGTCGAGAGACGATCGCCGTCCGCTCTGCGCGGCGCCGAGCACGTCTCCTTCCCGTCTCAAGTCTAGATCCAGATCGGCGATGGCGAATCCGTCGTTGGTCTCCGCGACGCGCCGCAGACGCTCGAGCGTGTCGGGGTTCTCGTTGCGTGTCACGAGCAGGCACAGCCCGCCGTGCTCGCCTCGCCCGACGCGTCCGCGCAGCTGGTGCAGCTGCGACAGGCCGAACCGGTCCGCGTCGACGATGACGATCATCGACGCGTTCGGCACGTCGACGCCCACCTCGATGACGGTCGTCGCGACGAGCACGTCGACCTCGCCGGCGCCGAAACGGCGCATGACGTCGTCTTTCTCCTCGGCGGGCAGCCGGCCGTGCATGAGACCGATCCGCAGACCAGCGAGCGCAGGCAGGCGGCGCATCTCGTCGATGAGGTCGACGACGCCGATGGGGCGCGCCGCGGCATCGCCCTCCCCGGCGCCATGAGCGTCGGGCCCGTCGACGAGGCCCGGCGCGACCGGCTCGCTGCCGTCACCGATGCGTCCGGCGACGACGTAGACCTGACGCCCGGCGGCGCACTCCTCCGCGATGCGCTCCCACACCCGGTTCATCCACGACGCGACGTGCGTCGGCACGACGTGCGAGACGATCGGCGCACGCCCACGTGGCAGCTGACGAAGCGTCGAGACGTCGAGGTCGCCGAACGCCGTCATCGCGACGGTGCGCGGGATCGGCGTGGCCGTCATGACCAGCACGTGCGGCGGGCGGTGCGCCTTCGAGCTGAGCGCCGCGCGCTGCTCGACGCCGAAGCGGTGCTGCTCGTCGACGACGACGAGACCCAGGTCGGCGAACTCGACATGCTTCTGCAGCAGCGCGTGCGTGCCGATGACGATGCCCGCCTCGCCCGAGACGATGTCGAGCAGCGCCTGCGTGCGCGCCGAGGCCGACATCGAGCCGGTGAGCAGCGTGACGCGGGTGCCGTCGTCCGCGCCGCCAAGGCGTCCGCGTTCGGCGAGCGGGCCGAGCATCGCGCGCATCGAGGCGGCGTGCTGGGCAGCGAGCACCTCCGTCGGCGCGAGCAGTGCGGCCTGCGCGCCCGAGTCGACGACGGCGAGCATGGCGCGCAACGCGACGAGCGTCTTGCCCGAACCGACCTCACCCTGCAGCAAGCGGTGCATCGCGACAGGCTCGGCCAGGTCGCGCGCGATCTGCTCCCCCACCTCGCGCTGGCCCTCGGTGAGCTCGAACGGCAACGTCGCATCGAAGCGTTCGAGCAGACCGCCGGGCTTCGCAACGCGCGGTGTCGACGGCTCGGAGCGCGCCTCGTGGCGCCGCTGGGCCAGCACGATCTGGGTGGTGAACGCCTCGTCGAACCGCAGCCGCTCACGCCCCGCCTGGACGTCGGCCATGCTCGCCGGCAGATGCAGGCCGCGGTAGGCGCGGGTCGTCGTGACGAGACCGTGACGCGCGCGCAGCGGCTCGTCGAGGGGGTCGGGGATCTCGCCGAGCGCGTCGAGGACGGTGCTGATCGACAGGGTGAGGTTGAGGTTGGTGATCTTCTCGACCTGCTTGTAGACCGGCACAACGCTGCCCGGATACACGCTCATGTCGGCGTCGTCCATCAGCGTGTACTGCGGGTGCGACAGCTGAAGCTGCTTGTTGAACAGGCCGAGCTGGCCGCTGAACAGCGCGCGTTTGCCCGGGCGCAGGACGCTGTAGTGAGGCTGCGCACTGAAGAACGTGACGGCGGCGCGGCGGCCCTCGTCGTCGACGATGACGGCGTTCGCCATCGAACCCTTGCGCGTCTGCATGCGTCGTTGCGTCATCGTCTCGACGCGGGCGGTGAGCACGACGTGCTCGCCGAGTTCGAACTCACCGAACGTGCTGCCGGCGTGCGCGTCGATGTAGCGGCGCGGGAAGTAGTCGAGCAGGTCGCGCACCGTCACGAGGTCACGCGCCTTCGCGAGCTTCCTCGCGCCGGATCCGAGGACGGCGAGCAGTGGCGAGTCGAGCGTCACCTCACCCATGGGTCACCTCCATGAGGACGAGCGAACCGGCATCGAGACGCAAGACGTCGATGCTGCCGCCGTCACCGACGCGCGTGCGAGCGAGCGACAGGAACTTCTGCGCGGCACTTTCGTCGGCGCCGGGCGCGAGGCACACGAGCACCGACTCGGCGCCGGGGAGATGCAGACGGGCCAGGTCGCGCGCGGCCCGCCACGAGTCGGCCCGCAGGAATTCGACGTCGTCACCTGGGTCGTCGTCCTCCCAGACGGCGGCTTGCTCGCCCTCCCAATCACCGAACGGCGAGGCTGCATCGTCGAGTCGTTCGAGCAGCGCGAGGAGGTTGCTCGAGCGCGCGCCGTCACCGGCGTCGACGTCCGCGAGAACGTCACCGGCTGCGTGGCCCCACGGCGCTCCCGGCTCCCGCGAATCGCGCGTCTGCGCACCGAGGGCGAACGCGTAGGCGCGCACCGCCTCGTCGCGCGCGGCGACGAGCAAGGGTTCACACCCCGGCAGCGGGCCGTCGAAATGCGTCATCGTGACGGCGCTGATCGTCGCGCGCTCACGCATGACGGAAACGGCCGTCAAGGGCTCGTCCGTGTGCAGGTGGACGCGATGCAGCCGTTCGTCGCCCGCGACGACAACCGAATCGCCCCACCGCGCGAGCACGTCACGCAGCGCCGAGGCGCCCTCGTCGTCGAGGCCCTCGGCGACGCACACGACCTCGAAGGCCGTGCCACCCGCGGCGACGTGGCAGCCCGCGTCCTCCTCCAACGACGTCGTCCGACGCGCGTCGAGCCACGAGCGGGTGTTCGTCCGGGGCAGGCCCCCCGCACCCGAGGCGACGCGGTCGAGGGCATCGAGGACGAGCAGCAGACCCGCACCCCCGGCGTCGACGACGCGCGAACGCACGAGCGCCTCCAACTGTGCGGGCGTCGCGTCCAACGCCTCCTGCGCAGCCTGGTGTGCCGCCCGCGCCACCTCGGCGGCATCGGCCTCGCGTCCTGCGCCGGCCGCCTCGTCGACGCATCGACGGGCGGCGAGGGCCGCGGCCTGCGCGACCGACAGGATCGTGCCCTCCACCGGTTCGCCCACCGCCCCGCGGGCGCAGGCCGAGGCGGACCCGAGCGCCTCCGCGAGGCCCGGACCGTCGAGGCCGACCTCGAGGACGGCGGGATCGGCCAGCAGCACGCGGACGAAACCGCGCACGTATTCGGAGAGGATGACGCCGGAGTTGCCCTGCGCCGCCCGCGTCATGCCGGTGACGAACGCCTTGGTGCGCACGCGCGGCGCATCGTCCGAACCGGTCTGTGAGAGTGCGACGAAGCCCGCTTCGAGGCTGGCGCGCATGTTGGTGCCGGTGTCGCCGTCGGGCACGGGAAAGACGTTGAGCGCGTTGAGCGTCGACTCCGCCGACGACAGTTCGACGCGTGCGGAGACGAGGGCGCGGGCAAGGTCACGCGCATTCAGGCGTTGCGTCATGCACCCTCCTGCCTCTCGCTCCGGCGACCGCCGCGGGCGTCTCCCGCGAGACGTGAATCGTCATCGCGGCATGTCACGAGTACCTTGGCACACGGGTCTGACAACCGCGGCAGGACGGGGTGAAAAGCCGTCCACGCCACTCCGGGCGGACGCCACACGCACGGCGAACCGGCGACGCTCGGGCGGCTCCGCATGCGGCGCGCCGCGCTCGACAGGCCGGCCTCCACGCACCCGACCGCGTCGCCGTTTTGATCCCACCCGCTGCCTCCGGCTATGCTGTCCAGGTTGCCCCCATGACATCACGCGCATCATCTCGACGCTGCGGATCGATGGGGGCGAGCGAGACCGTCAGGTCTTGCGCGAAGCAACCGAAGGGCATCCGCCCGAACACATCGACTTCAGGAGAAACCGTGGCTGCCACCTGCGACGTCTGCGGCAAGGGACCGGGCTTCGGTCACAACATCTCGCACTCCAACCGCCGCACGAAGCGTCGTTGGAACCCGAACATCCAGCGCGTTCGCGCCCTGGTCGGCGAGGCTGGCGTGACCCCGAAGCGTCTCAACGTCTGCACCTCCTGCCTCAAGGCAGGCAAGGTCAAGCGCTGATCTCGGCACTTGTTCGAAAAACCCGGCTTCGGCCGGGTTTTTTGTTGCCTGCTCGACGCCCGCGAACCGACGAATCCCCGGCCTCCTCGAAGGAGACCGGGGGATTCGTCTGACGACGCCGCGCGGAAACGCTCAGGCCCCGCGCGAGGCGTTCAGTGCGCGGTGGGCTTGCCCTGACGCTCGGCGGCGGCCTTGTCGGCCTCCAGCTCGCGCTCGTCGACGACGATGGGGCGCGTCACGGCCCACGCGATGAGCGCGGCGCCGATGACGATGAGGCCGATGCCCGTCCACAGGTTGAGGTTGACGCCGTCGGCCTTCGCCTTGTCGGCGGTGCTCGTCGTGAAGCTCGTGACGAGCAGGATGAGGCCGTAGAGCGCCATCAGCAGCCCGATGATGTTGCGGATGTCGAACAGGCCGGCGCCGTGACGGGCCGAGTTGCCGGCCTTGGTCGTCGTCACCTCGTCCGCGCCGTCACGCCCGGTGTGCACGGCGTCGTCACGCCCGCGCGGGGCGTCGTGCGCGTCGTTGATCGGTGTACTCATGATCGATGCCCCTTAGTGGAAGACGACGTTGAGGATGATGACGAGCACCAGCGACAGGCCCGCGAGCTTCGTCGGCGACTTGAAGAACGACGTGTTCGTGTCTTCCTCGAAGTCCTCCTTCGGCGTCTCGCTGTAGACGAGACCGCGCAGACTCTCCGCCGGTTTCGGCTGCGTCATGAGACTGACGATGACGCTTACGACGATGTCGACGACGAACGCCGTACCGGCCGCGACGAACGACGCGCCCTGACCACCGATGTGGATGACGTCCTGCGACAGATCGCCGAGCGCGTTCTCCGACAGGACGGCGACGACGAGCGCGCCGACCGTACCGGAGACGAGGCCGGCCCAACCGGCCGTCGGCGTCATGCGCTTCCAGAACATGCCGAGGATGAACGTCGCGAACAGCGGCGCGTTGAAGAAGCCGAACAGCGTCTGCAGGTAGTCCATCGCGTTCGAGTAGCTTCGCGCCAGGAGGGACGTGCCGATCGCGATGATCGTCGCGACGACTGTCATGATGCGGCCGATCTTGATGTAGTACGCGTCGTCACGATCCTTGACGACGTACTCCTGCCAGATGTCGTAGCTGAACACCGTGTTGAACGCCGAGATGTTCGCGGCCATGCCGGCCATGAACGCGGCGAGCATGCCCGCGATGGCCACACCGAGAAGACCGTTCGGCAGCAGGTCGCTCATGAGGTACAGCAGGGAGTTGTTGTAGTCCGGGTTGCCGCCGCTGGCCTTCGCCTTCGCGATCTCCGGCACGAGCGCGCCGGCGATGATGCCCGGGATGATGATGATGAACGGGATGAACATCTTCGGGAACGTGCCGATGATCGGCGCGCGACGCGCGGAGTTCATGTCCTTCGAGGCCATGACGCGCTGCACCTCGACGAAGTTCGTCGTCCAGTAACCGAACGACAGCACGAAGCCGAGACCGAAGACGATGCCGATGACGGACCACACCGAATCGGTGAAGCCGGTCAGCGAGTTGCCCGGCCACGACGACAGCTCGCCGTCCGTGCCCGCGGCCTTCATCTTGGCCTGCAGCCCGTCCCAACCGCCGGCCTTGTGCAGGGCAGCGAGCGTCAGCGGCAGCAGCGCCGCCACGATGACGAAGAACTGCAGCACCTCGTTGTAGATCGCGGCCGAGAGGCCACCGAGGGTGATGTAGCTGAGGACGATGACGGCGGCGACGATCGTCGAGACCGTCATGTCCCAGCCGAGCAGCATGTTGACGATCTTGGCGAGCAGGAACAGGTTGACGCCGGCGATGAGCACCTGCGCGAGCGCGAACGAGATCGCGTTGACGAGGTGGGCGCCCGTGCCGAAGCGACGCTTCATGAACTCAGGCACCGAGCGCACGCCCGAGCCGTAGTAGAACGGCATCATGACGATGGCGAGGAACAACATCGCCGGGATCGCGCCGATCCAGTAGTAGTGGAACGTCGGCATGCCCATCTTGGCGCCCGACGCGGACATGCCCATGATCTCCACCGCACCGAGGTTCGCGGAGATGAAGGCAAGGCCGGTGACCCAGGCGGGCAGGGACCGGCCGGACATGAAGAAGTCGATGCTGGAGCTCACCTGTCGGCGGGCCAACAGGCCGATGCCGAGCACGAACACGAAGTACAACGCGATGAGCACGTAGTCGACCGGCCCCGCGTCGAGGCGCAGAGCTGAGGAATCCATAGGCAGCAAGGCTGGCTCCCGGACAGTCGTGGAGGAAAGTGACCCTCGACGGTAACGCCAAGCTCGCACCGCGCGCCATGGTGAAGGGGCTCACACTCGGAATCGAGACCCGTTTGCAATGTTCGGCGCCGCGCCCGGGTGGCGTCTCGCGGCTACGGCACGCGCGCTGCGCCGACGCTGAGGTGCTGGAGCGGCATGGGGCCCTCGACCCGGACGGCCGGCGCACGGCGCCCGCGTGACGAGCGAACGCCGTCAGTCGGACGACGAGGGGCGCGCCCGTTCGTAGTGCGACCAGCCGCGTTCGACGACGTCGACGCTGTCGAGCGTCACCGCGGCCCGCCGGCCGGACGTGCTTGCTGCGGGTGCGACGACGCGACCGATGACGTGCCAGCCCGGCGGCACCGCGTCGGCGTCGCAGGTGCCGAGCAGCGCGTGCTCCTCGCCGCTCGCGAGGACGCAGTCGAGCGCTCGATTCCCCAGCAGCGGCCGCAGCGGCGCCGCCATGCGTTCCAGCGCGGCGCGATCGAGTTCGATGCCGACGCCGGACGCCGCGGCCAGACGCGCCGCGTCCTGCCCCAACCCGTCGGAGACGTCCATCGCGACGCCCATCCCCGCGCTCACGGCCTCGTCGCCTGCATAACGCGGCCGGGGTGCGCGATGGAACGTCACACACTCGCGTGCGACGGCTTCGGCCGCCCCGTTCGCGGCTGCGGGGGGCCCTGCACCCACGGCTGCGCGGGACGCGGCCTCGCCGTCTGTGGGGGGCGCTTGGCGATCGTCTGCGCATGTGCGGAGCGCTTGGTTCGCGTCTGCGTCTGCGTAGGGAAATTCGTCAGCGACGGACGGGCCGGGATCACGACGGGCCGTCGCCCCCGCATCTCGTGGCGGCCAGGCCACCTCGCCGCTGAGAACGAGCAGACCGGCTTGCGAGCGTCCCAGCCGGTCGGAGACCACGACCACCTGGCCGGGCCGGGCGGCGGAGCGTGTCAGCGCCGGCGCGCCGGGGGCGAGTTCGCCGAGCGCGGTGACGGTGATGACGACGGTGCCTGCGGGCGCGCCCGACAGGTCGCCGCCGAGGGATCCGCAACCCGCGCGACGCAGTTCGTCAGCCATGCCGTCGGTGAGCTCGACGAGCCAGTCGACACGCGTGCGCTCCTCTGTGGCGAGCGCCACGACGACGCCGGTGGGCCGCGCGCCCATCGCGACGACGTCGGCGAGGTTCTGGGCAATCACCTTGACCCCGACGTCGTGGGCGCTCGACCAGTCGTCGCGCCAGTCGAGATCGAGCACCATCGAGTCGGTCGTGACGACGGCACGGCCCGTCGCGAGGGGCAGGACGGCCGCGTCGTCACCGGGCCCGATCTCGGCGCCGGCCGCCGCGAGGTGGGGGGTGATCGCCGCGAGCACGCAGGCCTCCCCGACGTCGGCGACGGTCGCCGCGTCGCCGCCGACCCGCGGTGTCCAGGTCGGTCTGAGCCACGAGGGGGTCGCGAGGTCGGTCACCACGCCATTCAATCAGCCGCTGCATCCTGACGACGGCGCGAGCGCCGCGCGCAGCACACGGCGAGCTTCAGAGCTGAAACCCCCGTCAGGCAGGACCGCAGCTCGCAAGCACGCTGCTGCGAGCTGAAACGCCGCCCTGCGGAATCGTGGGGCCCCACGCGAAATTCCGATCGTCAGAGCTGAAACCCCCCGTCAGGCAGGATCGCAGCTCTCAGGGACGTTCCCGGGAGCTGAAACTCTGTTAGGCGGGATCGCAGCTCCCAAGCATCTCGGTCCCCCGATCAGCCCCGGGCGCCGGTGCGGGTTGGATGGTTGCGGGCCGGGCAGGCGCGGGGTGGGCAGACGAGGGTCGATAGCCTATGGGTCATGTCAGCACGCGTCGCTCTCACTCTCGCCGGTGCGGCAACGCTGGCGCTCACCGCATGCGGTGACTCGCCCGTCGCTGCGAAGCCCGCTGCGCAGGCGTCATCGTCCGAGTGCGCGGCTGTCGCGAAGTCGTGGCCGAAGACGGTCTCGGGGCTCGATTCCTACCCCGACTCGGCCAATTCGCCGACCGTGCACGCCTGGGGCAAGCACGCTGACGAGGCCCTCATCGCGCGCTGCGGCGTCACCTCACCCGGCCCGACGAGCGACGCCTGCTTCTCCGCGAACGACGTCGACTGGGTGCAGATCCCGGTCTCGGGCGGCACGCGGTACGTCACCTACGGTCGTGAGCCGGCGATCGAGGTGCTCGTCCCGTCGTCGGCGAACCTCGACGGCACGCTGCTCGCCGCGTTCGCCCCCGCGGCGAAGAAGATCGCTCAGGGTCCACACCGCTGTTCCTGACGGGCGGCGCCGATTCGGTTCGGCTCCGGTTCCCCCCGACCCGGCCATCGTCGCCGCGTCACGACCCAAAAGACCCCCGGACTCCCCCACGGGACCCGCGGACGCGGAGCTGCCGTCAGCGCAGACCGGTCTTGCGCTCGCGCGCCAATTCGATGAGATCGGTGATGAGGTCGGTGTAGTCGAGGCCGCTCTCGCGCCACACGGCCGGGAACATCGACACGGGCGTGAAGCCGGGCAGGGTGTTGATCTCGTTGAGGAAGAGCGTGCCGTCGGCGGTGTAGAACCAGTCGACGCGCGCGAGGCCCTCGCAGCCGGCGGCGTCGAACGCCTTGATCGACAGCTCCTTGATGCGCGCGGTGTCCTCGGCGCTGACATCGGCGGGGCACGCGAGGCGCAGCCCGTCGTCGTTGAGATACTTGGCCTCGAAGTCGTAGAAGGCGTGCTCGCCGATCTCCTCGATCTCACCGAGTTCGGACGCGCGCGGCAGGTCGCTGCCGTGGCCTTCGAGCACACCGCATTCGACCTCGCGGCCCACGATGCCGGCCTCGATGACAACCTTCGGGTCGCTCTCGCGCGCCAGTTCGATGGCGGCCTCGAGCTGGTCGCGCGAATCGACCTTCGAGATGCCGACCGACGAACCCGCGCGTGCCGGTTTGACGAAGACGGGGTAGCGCAGCGGTGCGACGCTCGCCATCGCGGCTTCCTTGTCGCGGCGCCACTGCTTGTCGGTGATGACGACGTAGGGCCCGACGGGCAGCCCGGCGGCCTCGAACACGATCTTCATCATGTGCTTGTCCATCATGACGGCCGACGCCGTGACGCCCGAGCCGACGTAGCGCAGGTCGGCGAGTTCGAGCAGGCCCTGCAGGGTGCCGTCCTCACCGAACGGCCCGTGCAGCAGCGGCAGGACGACGTCGACGGACGTCAGTGCCTGCGGGGTCTGCCCCGCATCGAGCACGAGGATGTCGTGCTGGTCGGGCGACGGCGCGATGACGACCTCGCGGCCGGCGTCGTTCGTCACCTCCGGCAGCTTCTTGCCCTGGATCGCGAGCGCCGACGGGTCGTCGGGCATGAGCACCCACTGGCCGGCCTTGCTGATGCCGATCGGCACGACGTCGTAGCGCTCACGATCGATCGCGGCGAGAACGCCGGCGGCGGTGGCGCACGAGATGGCGTGCTCGGAGGAGCGCCCACCGAAGACGACGGCGACGCGGGTGCGGGGCTGCGAAGTGCTCATCGCGGCCAACAATAGCGCCCGCGCGCGGTCAGTCGCCGGACGCCACGGCGCGCGGTGGCGCCGCCGTGCCAGGGTGTTCGCATGGTTGCGCACGCCGATCGCCCCGCCCGCCCGCTCGCTGCTGCGACACGCCTCGTCGGCGGTGGACGCCCTGCCCGCGCGCCGGGCGCGAGCGTCAGCCCGGAACTCACGCTCACCTCGACCTACGTGGCCGGCGCGGACCTCAACTACGCGCGGGTCGGCAACCCGACGTGGAGCGCGTTCGAGACGACCCTCGCCTCCCTCGAAGGTGACGCCTCGACGACCGCGCTCGCCTTCGCCAGCGGCATGGGCGCCATCTCGGCCGCGCTGTCCCTCCTGCCGCACGGCGGCCGTGTCATCGCGCCGCGACACTTCTACAACGGCACCTCCGCCCTCCTCGACACCTGGCACGAGGCCGGCCGCGCGCACCTCACGCGCGTCGACCTCGCCGACGACGGCGCCCTCGACGCCGCCCTAGCTGCCGGGTGCGATCTCGTCTGGGTCGAGTCGCCGAGCAACCCGATGCTCGAGACGTGCGACGTCGCCGCCGTGACGCGCCGCGCCCACGCGGCGGGCGCGCTCGTCATCGAGGACAACACGTTCAACACGCCGCTCGGGCGCCGCCCCCTCGACGACGGCGTCGACGTCGTCGTGCATTCGGTGACGAAGTACCTCGCGGGCCACAGCGACGTCCTGCTCGGCGCGGCGGTGACGAACGACGCCGACCTCGCAGCGCGGCTGCTCACAGCACGCACGCTGGGCGGCGCCATCCCCGGCCCGCAGGAGACGTGGCTCGCGCTGCGAGGCATGCGGACGCTGCACCTGCGCTGGGAGCGCGCCTGCGCGAACGCGGCGACGCTCGCTGCGAGATTGCGCGAGCACGACGACGTCGCGCGCGTGCGCCACCCGGGAACGGGCGCGATGATCGCGCTCGAACTGCGCGGTGGCGCAGACGCCGCACGCGCCGTCGAACAGCTCGTCGAGGTGTGGTTGCCCGCCACGAGCCTCGGTGGCGTCGAGTCGATGCTGGAGCGCCGCCGTCGACATGCGCTCGAACCGGCCAGCGTTCCGGAGAACCTGCTGCGCCTGTCGGTCGGGGTCGAGGACGTCGAGGATCTGTGGGCGGACCTCGACGACGCCCTGCGCCGGGCGCACGCCGCGTCAGCCGACTGACCCGGTCACGCGACTGCCCCGCCAGGCTGCCCCGGCCGACGCCCGAAACAACGGGCGCGCCTGGCCGGTCGTCAGACGCGTTCGCTCTTGCGCGAACGCGACATGAGGGCGCGCACCATCTCCTGCGGGCCCCACCCTTCGTAGAGGATGGCGTGCACGCCGTCGCAGATCGGCATGTCGACGTCGACGCTGCGTGCGAGTTCGACGATGGAGCGGCACGACTTGACGCCCTCGGCCGTCTGGCTGGCCTGTGCGGTCACCTCTTCGAGCGTCTGCCCCTCGCCGAGGGCCAGCCCGAAGGCATGGTTGCGCGACAGGCGCGAACTGCACGTCGCGGCCATGTCGCCCACACCGGCGAGGCCGAGGAACGTCTGCGGGTCGGCGCCGAGCGCCGCACCGAGGCGGGCCGTCTCCGCGAGACCGCGCGTCAGGAGCGTCGCCGTCGTGTTCTCACCGAGGCCCAGGCCGTGGGCCATGCCGACGGCGAGCGCGATGACGTTCTTCACCGCGCCCGCGATCTCCGTGCCGACGACGTCCGCGTTCGTGTAGGGGCGGAAGTACGGGGCGGCGCAGGCCTCTGCCACCTTGGCGCGCAGCCCGTGATGCGGCGCTGCGACGACGGCGGCGGCCGGCTGCTTCTGCGCGATCTCCTTCGCGAGGTTCGGCCCGGAGACGACGGCGACCTGCGCGAGCGGCACGCCCGCGACCTCCGCGATGACCTCGCTCATCCGCAGGTGCGTGCCGAGTTCGATGCCCTTCATGAGCGACACGAGCGGCGCGCCCTGCGGCAGCACGTCGCGCCACTGCTCGAGGTTGCCGCGCAGCGACTGCGAAGGGACTGCGAGGACGACGAGGTCGGCGCCCTCGAGCGCCTGCGCCGCGTCCGCCGTCGCGCTGATGCGCTCGTCGAGCTGCAGCTCGGGCAGGTAGGCGACGTTGCGGCGCTCGGTGTTGATCGCGTCAGCAGCCTCCGCACGGCGCGCCCACAGCGTGACGTCGGTGCCTGCGTCGGCCATGACGGCGGCGAACGCCGTGCCCCAGCTTCCCGCCCCCATGATTGCGGCGCGTGTCATCGTCTCGTCCTTTCGTGGAGTTCGGTGCGGCCGGACAGTTCGGCGCTGTGAGGCAGGTCGGCGCGGGGGCCACTGGGACAGGTCGACGCGTTCATCGCGTGCCTCGCGCGTCGGTCGGGCGCGAGCCGCTGCGCGGGTTGTCGAGCGGCGGCGCGCCGGGTCGCTCGCCGCGGATCTCGCACAGCAGCTCGAGGATGGCGGCCATCAGGCGCCTGGTGGCCTCCGTCAGCACCTCGGTGTCGAGGTCGCGCCCGCGCAGATCGTCGAGGTCGACCGGCTCGCCCGCGACGACGGTGACGTCATGACGGCGCGTCAGCAGGTGCGGCACGACGTGGCGGGCGCGACTGGTCGGCGGGATGATTCGTTCGGGCCCCCACATCGCGACGGGGACGAGCGGGGCGCCCGTCGTCAGCGCGATGCGCGCGGCGCCGGACTTGCCCGTCATCGGCCAGAACGCGCGATCCCGCGTCAGTGTGCCCTCCGGCAGCAGGCAGACGAGGCGGCCGGCCGCGACGGCGTCGACGGCTTCGACGAAGCTGTCCTTGGCCCGTGCGGTGCCGCGGTGGACGGGGATCTGCCCGGCGCGGCGCAGCAGCGGCCCGAGGACGGGGACGGCGAAGACCTCGGCCTTGCCGAGGAAGTGCGGCAGGCGACCCGCGCCGTAGAGGAGGAAGCGGCCGATGACGAACGGGTCGGAGTAGCTGAGGTGGTTCGCGGCGATGACGGCGCCGCCGGTGGCGGGAACGTGCTCGGCGCCTCGCCACGTCTCACGCAGCGACGGCGCCACCGCCGGGCCGACGGCTTTCGTGATGACGGAGACGACGGCGTTGCGCTCTCCCGCATCGAGCGAGATCTTCGCCATGGGCACCTCCTGTTCGTCTCGCACTCTAGTGGCACGACACGTCCAGGGCATTCGTCGCAGCGTTGCGATCCATCAGGCCGGGGCATCTGGCAGCATGGGAGGGATCGCTGTGAGAGGGTACGAGACCCGCGCACCTCGCCGTCACCGGTCCGAGCCGCCGAAGGAGCCGCCATGACCCATCACACGCAGGCCAGCGTCCACCGCTTCGACGAGGCGACGTTCACGGGTGAGCTCATCACCGACGCCGGCCGGGTGCTGCCGTTCGACGCCGACGCCTTCGCGCGCAGCGGCCTGCGCACGCTGCGCGTGGGGCAGCGTCTCAATGTCGATCACGGGCCAGACGGAATCCGCCGGTTGTGGATCGAGGGCATCGGGACGGGCCAGCAGATCCGCTGACGCCGCCCGACGCGGTGCGTCTCAGCGCTCGACGCGCGCGCGACCACCGGCGTTGCCGGAGCGGGGCAGCTTCGACGGGTCGGCCGTGACGGCCTTGAAGTTCGTACCAGGGGTGAACTTGGGCACGGAGGTCGCACCGATGCGCACCGCTTCGCCCGTGCGCGGGTTGCGGCCCGTGCGGGCGGCGCGGTCGACGCGCTCGAACGTGCCGAATCCGGTGATCCCTACCTTGTTGCCGGCAGCGACCTCTCGGATGATCACGTCGACGACGGCCTCCACGGCCTCCAGTGCGGCCTCCTTGCTGCCGAGGCGCACCTCGAGGCGATCGACCAGGTCTGCCTTGTTCATCTTTCGTCCTACCCCTTCTCGTCCGTCCGTCACGGCTCGATCCCGTCCTGCGTCTCGACGTGGGCCAACGGTACCGAGTGGTTGCATCCCCGTCCATTGGGTGAAATCTTCGTCGTCCGCCGTGCGGCGCCCACGCACCGAACACGCGTAGGCCGATCGTCATAGATCATCATGGCGGTCGCCCGACCATGTTGCGGCCGTAAGCGATTCGCAGACACCTCCCCGGGCGTCGAACCTCATACACGCGCGCCACGAGCGCGAGGCCTCCCGCGCGGCGCGCGATATCATCTATCGGACGAGCGTCGACGGCTTCCAACTCGGACGAGCGTCTTCGAACGCTTCGATGTCGTCCTCGTGACGCAGCGTCAGCGAGATGTCGTCGAGGCCCTCCATGAGGCGCCAGCGGATGTAGTCGTCGACAGCGAACGGCACGACGAGCTCCCCCGCGTGGATCGTGCGCGAGCCCAGGTCGACCGTGATCTGCGCGCCCGGTTCGTTGTCGAGGTACTTCCACAGCAGTTCGACGTCGCCCTGCTCGACCTGCGCGGTGAGCAGGCCGGCCTTGCCCGAGTTGCCGCGGAAGATGTCGGCGAAGCGCGAACTGATGACGACGCGGAAGCCGTAGTCCATGAGCGCCCAGACGGCATGCTCGCGCGAGGAGCCCGTCCCGAAGTCGGGGCCTGCGACCAGGACCGAACCGTCACGGTAGGCCTCGGTGTTGAGCACGAACGACGGGTCCTTGCGCCATGCGGAGAACAGCCCGTCCTCGAAGCCCGTGCGGGTGACGCGCTTGAGGTAGACGGCTGGAATGATCTGGTCGGTGTCGACGTTGCTGCGGCGCAGCGGCACCCCGACGCCGGTGTGGGTGGTGAACTTGTCCATCGATGTCTCCTGACGGCTCAGCGGGTCACAGATCGGCGGGCGAGGCAAGCGTGCCGGTGACGGCGGTCGCGGCGGCGACCTGTGGGCTGACGAGGTGCGTGCGTCCGCCCTTGCCCTGGCGCCCTTCGAAGTTGCGGTTCGAGGTCGACGCGCTGCGCTCCCCCGGCTCGAGCTGATCGGGGTTCATGCCGAGGCACATCGAGCAGCCGGGCAGGCGCCACTCGGCGCCGGCGTCGGTGAAGACGGCGTCGAGCCCCTCCGCCTCGGCGTCGAGACGCACCTTCGCCGAACCGGGCACGACGAGCATGCGCACGCTGTCGGCGACCTTGCGCCCGCGCAGCACGTCCGCCGCGGCGCGCAGATCCTCGAGACGCCCATTGGTGCAGGAACCGAGGAAGACGGTGTCGATCGCGATCTCCTTGAGCGGCTGACCGACGCTCAGCCCCATGTACTCGATGGCGCTCGCGGCGGCATCCTTCTCCGAGTCGTCGCCCATCTGCTCGGGGTCGGGCACGGCCGCCGTCAGCGGCAGGCCCTGGCCCGGGTTGGTGCCCCAGGTGACGAACGGCGCGAGCTTCGTCGCGTCGATGACGACCTCGGCGTCGAACACCGCGTCGTCGTCGGTGCGCAGCTGCTTCCACGCCTCGACCGCGTCATCCCACTCGGCGCCCTGCGGCGCATGGGGGCGGCCTTCCAGGTAGTCGAACGTCGTCTGGTCGGGCGCCACCATGCCGGCGCGGGCGCCCGCCTCGATCGACATGTTGCAGATCGTCATGCGCGCTTCCATCGACAGCGCTTCGATCGCCTTGCCGCGGTACTCGAGGACGTAGCCCTGGCCGCCGCCGGTGCCGATCTCGGCGATGACGGCGAGGATGATGTCCTTCGCGCTGACGCCGTCCGGCAGGTCGCCCTCCAGGGTGATCGCCATCGTCTTGAACGGCTTGAGCGGCAGCGTCTGCGTCGCGAGGACGTGCTCGACCTCGCTCGTGCCGATGCCGAACGCGAGCGCGCCGAACGCACCGTGCGTCGAGGTGTGGCTGTCGCCGCAGACGATCGTCGCGCCGGGCTGGGTGAGGCCCAGCTGCGGGCCGATGATGTGGACGATGCCCTGCTCGGCGTCGCCCATCGGAAACAGGCGGATGCCGAACTCCTCGCAGTTGCGGCGCAGCGTCTCGACCTGGGTGCGGCTGACGAGGTCGGTGATCGGGCCCGGCGTCGTCGGGACGTTGTGGTCCTCGGTGGCGAGCGTGAGGTCGGTGCGACGCACGGTGCGCCCCGCGAGCCGCAGCCCGTCGAACGCCTGAGGGCTCGTGACCTCGTGGAGCAGGTGAAGGTCGATGTAGAGCAGGTCGGGCTCGCCCTCCGCGCTTCGCACGACATGCTGCTGCCACACCTTCTCGGCCAACGTGGAACCCACGTCATCCTCCTTCGATCGACGGGTCGTCCGACCCACGAGACACCGTTCTGCGACAAGCGTTACCCTTTTACCGGCGGACCGGACTTGCGTCTCGGTTCATGAGACTGCAATATCAGTACATGGACAATTCAAGTGGCGTCGGAGTCCTCGACAAGGCTGCAGTCGTGCTCTCCGCCCTCGAGGCAGGGCCCTCCACCCTCGCCCAGCTCGTCGCAGCCACCGGCCTCGCTCGCCCGACCGCCCACCGCCTCGCGGTCGCGCTGGAGCATCACCGCCTCGTGGCCCGTGACATGCAGGGACGCTTCGTCCTCGGCCCCCGACTCGTCGAGCTCGCCTCCGCCGCCGGTGAGGACCGCCTGCTCGCCGCCGCCGGGCCCGTCCTCGGCGCGCTGCGCGACCACACGAACGAGAGCGCCCAGCTCTTCCGCCGCCAGGGCGACCAGCGCATCTGCGTGGCGGCCGCCGATCGCCCGATGGGTCTGCGCGATTCCATCCCCGTCGGCGCGACGCTGTCGATGCAGGCCGGCTCCGCGGCCCAGGTGCTGCTCGCCTGGGAGGAGCCCGACCGTCTGCACCGTGGCCTGCAGGGCTCCAAGTTCACCGCGACGATGCTCTCCGGCGTGCGCCGCCGCGGATGGGCTCAGTCGGTGAGCGAGCGCGAGCAGGGCGTCGCGTCAGTCTCCGCGCCGGTGCGCTCGCCCAGCGGCCGCGTCATCGCCGCCGTCTCGATCTCCGGCCCCGTCGAGCGCGTCTCCCGTCAGCCCGGGCGGCTGCACGCCGCAACGGTCGTCGCCGGCGCCAACAAGCTGACGGAGGTGCTCGCGCGCGCCGCCGCGCAGCAGAAGAGCGTCGCGCCACCCACGACGCGCTGATCCACCTCTGGCGACGATGCCCTTGGGCAGGTGCACGTGACCTGCGGCCGTCCGGTGGCGATTCCTGGATCCCGCATTCGAGCGCACGAATGATCAGGACCCGAAAAAGGTCGGTCTGAGCCGAGACGGCGACAGAAAGAGAAGGCAAACAAGAAATCCCCACCGCATTTCTACGGTGAGGATTTCTTGTCTCGATGTAGCCCCGACGGGATTCGAACCCGCGCTACCGCCTTGAGAGGGCGGCGTGCTAGGCCACTACACAACGGGGCCATGGCCTGCTTCGTCAACCTTTCGGCCCTTCAGCAGCGAGGAAAACTTTAACTCATGTCATCGTTTTCCCGAAATCACTCTGTGCGCGCGTGACGCGGGCGTCACCTTCTGCACAAGCGATCTGCGCTGGGGTACCAGGACTCGAACCTAGAACAAATGAACCAGAATCATCCGTGTTGCCAATTACACCATACCCCAATGGGGGTTGCAGTGATCGAACAGCGCGCCTCGCGAGGCCTTCCGTTCGTTCCCCGAACCGAGTGAAAACTTTACCGGAGGTTTCCCGGGACGACAAATCGACCGGCGCCCTGCCGCGCCGGCCCTGACGCATCCGTCAGGGCCGACAGGCAGGCGCGCCCCGGTCGATCACAGGCTCGCGCGCAGGTTCTTCAAGCGTTCCATCGTCGAGTGCTTGCCGAGGATCTCCATCGACTCGAACAGCGGCGGTGAGATCCGCTGACCGGACACGGCGGTGCGCAACGGGCCGAAGGCGAACTTCGGCTTGATGCCCAGGCCGTCGACGACGGCCTCGCGCAACGCGGCCTCGATGCGCTCGTGCACCCACTCGATGCCCGTGCCGTCAGGCTTGCCGAGCGAACCCGAGATGGGCTCCAGGGCCGCGATGGCGGCGTCTAGCACCTGCGGGGCCGTCTCCTTGAGCTGCGCACGGGCGTCGTCCGCGATGGGCAGCTCGGCGTCGTCGGTGAAGAACGGTGCGACGAGCGGCGTCGCCTCCGACAGCAGGTTGATGCGAGTCTGGATCAGCTCGGCGACGAGGTTGAGGCGACCCAGCTGCGGCAGCGACGGCTGCTCCGGCAGCACGCCGTCCGCGACGAGGAACGGCAGGATACGCGCGGCGAAGTCGCGAGGCTCGAGCTCGCGGATGTAGTGACCGTTGAGCCAGTTCAGCTTGTCGAGGTTGAAGATCGGGCCGACGGTGTTGACCTTGCTCCACTCGAAGTTCTCGCTGAACTCCTCGAAGGTGAACACCTCGCGCTCGGTGCCGTCCGCCTCGATGATCGGCGGGTAGCCGAGCAGCGCGAGGAAGTTGAGCAGCGCCTCCGGCAGGTAACCCTGCTCCTTGAACCACGTGAGGCGCGCCCACGGGCTCTTGCGCTTGGAGATCTTCGCCTTCTTCTCATCGCGCAGCAGCGGCATGTGCGCGAACTTCGGCGGCTCGAGGCCGAGGCCCTGGTAGAGCAGGATGTGCTTCGGCGTCGAGCTGATCCACTCCTCACCGCGCACGACGTGCGTGATGCCCATCTCGTGGTCGTCGACGACGACGGCGAGGTGGTACGTCGGGAAACCGTCGGCCTTCATGATGACCTGATCGTCCGGGCGGGGCGCCTTGACCTCGCCTCGGATGAGGTCGTCGAACACGAGCGGCGCGTCGTCGGGGATGAACATGCGCACGACGGGGTTCTCGCTGAAGCCGGGCTCGGCGGCGCGCTCCTCACGCGACTTGCCGTAGCACATACGGTCGTAGCCGGTCGGCAGCTTCTGCTTCTGCTGGAGCTCGCGCATCTCGGCGAGCCGCTCGCTCGTGCAGTAGCAGTAGTACGCCTTGCCCTCGTCGATGAGCTTGTCGACGTACGGCTTGTACGTGTCGAGCCGCTCACTCTGACGGTACGGCGCGTACGGGCCGCCGACGTCGGGGCCCTCGTCCCAGTTCAGGTCGAGCCAGTGCAGCGTGTCGAAGATCTGCTGCTCGGAATCGGCCTGGAAGCGCGCCCGGTCGGTGTCCTCGATGCGCAGGACGAACTTTCCGCCCTGCTGACGCGCGAACGCAAGGTCGAACATCGCCATGTAGGCGGTGCCGACGTGCGGGTCACCCGTCGGCGACGGCGCGACGCGCAGACGGACGGCGCCGGGGCTCGTCTCGCCGGGCGTCGAGGGGGTGGGGGCTGAGGTGGCAGTCGAGTCGCTCATGATGTCTCCATCGTAGACGGCCGTTGCGCTGCGCCTCAGGCCTCGCGCATCACCGCGAGCGTCACCGATTCGGCGAGCCAGGTGAGGAAGTCGTAGTAGGCGGCCATGAGCTGTTCCTCGTCGCTCGGCACCTGCCCACGCTCGACCTGTTCGACGAGTGCGTCGGCATCCGCATCGGTGCGCACGCCGAGGCGCTCGGCGAGCACGAGCCGCACGTCCGTCAGCGCCATCATCGTCGCGCGCGCCTCGGCCTCGTCGAGGACGATGTCGCGGGGTTCGCCGGCGCTCATCGCCTGCGCGAGGTCGACGTTCGCACCCGCGCGCTCGAACGCCGTCATCGCCGTAGCGAGGTTACGCAGCTTGCGATCGCGCAAGGAGGCCTCGGTGAGGCGGCGGAACTCGGCGGCCGCGCCGTCATCGTCCTTGACACCGTCGGGCAGCAGCCGACGAAGCGCCGGGTCGCGTGGAGCCTCCCGGGCGCTCATAGAGCGTCCGAGCGCCGCGAACAGCTCGTCCTCGTCGGTGCCGCGCGGCGCGTCGGGTGCGTCGTCACTACCGTCGGAGAGCAGGACGCTCGTCTGGTGCATGAGATCGACGACGACGGCGCGTTCGACGTCGTCGAGACGTCCGACGATGCGCCGCTCGTCGGACGGGTCACGCCGGAATGCCTCGGCCATCAGCCCTCCTGCTCGTAGGTCGCCCACAGGCTGTAGCCATGCATGGCGATCGTGTCGGCCTCGGCCTTCTCGCGGCTGCCCTTGCTGACGACGGCGCGGCCCTCGGTGTGCACCTGCATCATGAGCCGCTCGGCCTCCTCGCGGGAGTAGCCGAAGTAGTCCTGGAACACGAAGCTGACGTAGCTCATGAGGTTGACGGGGTCGTTCCACACGAGCGTCACCCACGCCCGCTCCCCCACGTCCTGGGGGTCGGGGTCGGCGAGCTGCTTGGCCAGTTGCTCGAAATCGATGTCTGGAGGCGCGATCGACACGTCAACCACCTTAGAGTTCGATACGTGACTTCCACCATCTCGGCCTCGACGGCCCTGCTCACCGACCACTACGAGCTCACGATGCTCCAGGCGGCGTTGCGCTCCGGTGCGGCCCACCGCAAGAGCGTCTTCGAGGTCTTCGCCCGCCGCCTGCCCGACGGCCGCCGCTTCGGCGTCGTCGCGGGCACGGGTCGTTTTCTCGAGGCGTTGAAAGAGTTCCGGTTCACCGAGGCCGAGATCGACGACCTGCGTCGACGCGCCGTCGTCGATGAGCCGACGCTCGAGTGGCTCGCCAACTACCGCTTCTCCGGTGACATCCACGGCTACGCCGAGGGTGAGTGCTACTTCCCGGGCTCGCCGCTCGTCGTCGTCGAGTCGACGTTCGCCGAGGGCGTGATCCTCGAGACGTTGATCCTGTCGATCCTCAACCACGACTCAGCCGTCGCCGCCGCTGCGTCGCGCATGGTGCTCGCCGCCGACGGCCGTCCGTGCATCGAGATGGGCTCGCGTCGCACGCACGAGGAGGCAGCGGTCGCAGCCGCGCGCGCCGCGTACATCACGGGGTTCGCGGCCTCCTCCAACCTCGAGGCGGGACGTCGCTACGACGTGCCGACGACGGGCACGTCGGCGCACGCGTTCACGCTGCTGCACGACGACGAGCGCGCCGCGTTCACCGCGCAGGTCGACTCGCTCGGCAAGGACACGACGCTGCTCGTCGACACCTACGACGTGAAGAACGCCGTCAAGATCGCCGTCGAGGTCGCGGGCACCGAACTCGGTGGGGTGCGTCTGGATTCCGGCGACCTGCTCGTGCAGGCCCGCGAGGTGCGCGAGCAGCTCGACTCACTCGGTGCCACAAGCACGAAGATCGTCGTGACGAGCGACCTCGACGAGTACGCCATCGCCGCCCTCGCAGCCGGGCCGGTCGACGCGTACGGCGTCGGCACCTCCCTCGTCACCGGCTCCGGCGCGCCGACGGCCGGCATGGTCTACAAGCTCGTCCAGCACGCGGGCGACGACGGCCAGATGATCGACGTCGCGAAGAAGAGCAAGGACAAGATCTCCGTCGGCGGACGCAAGTGGGCGCTGCGTCGCCGAAACGCACAGGGAGTGGCCGAGGCCGAGATCATCGGCATCGGCGAGCAGCCGGTCGACGACGGCGACGACCGTGCGCTGCTCGTCCCGCTCGTCAGGAACGGCGAGGTCGTCGCGCCGACGGACGCCGCGAGCGCCCGCGCGGTGTACGAGCGTTCCCGCGCGGAATTGCCCGCGAAGGCGCGTCAGATGTCGCGCGGTGAGCCCGTCATCCCGACCCGGTACGAGGGTCCCGGTTTGGGCGGGGTGACGCAGCGATGAGCGCGCCGAACGTTGATGCCGGCACGCGCCGGGCACTCGTCGTCGTCGACGTGCAGAACGACTTCTGCGAGGGCGGTTCGCTCGCCGTGGCCGGGGGCGCCCAGGTCGCCGCGGCGATCGCCGACTACGTCGCGCTCGCCGATTACGACGTCGTCGTCGCGACGCAGGACTGGCACGTCGACCCCGGCGAGCACTGGAGCGAGACCCCCGACTACCGCGACTCGTGGCCCGTGCACTGCCGCGCCGAGTCCGACGGCGCGGCGTTCCACGACGGATTCGCGCCCGCCGTCGATCGGCTCGACGCGATCTTCCCCAAGGGCAGGTACGCCGCGGCCTACTCAGGATTCGAGGGGTCTTTCGCCGGTGGCGATGAGTCGCTCGCCTCCTGGTTGCGTGACGCGGGCGTCGGCAGCGTCGACGTCGTCGGCATCGCGACCGACCACTGCGTCCGCGCGACCGCGCTCGACGCCGTCAGCGAAGGCTTCGGCACGCGCGTGCTGCTCGGCATGACGGCCGGCGTCGCAGCCGACAGCACCGACGCGGCGCTCACGACCATGCGCGACGCGGGCGTCGAGCTCGTCGGTCAACCCGTCGTCGGCTGAGAACGCGGCCCGCGTGCCGGGCACGAAGATGGACGAGAATCGCCGATGTGGACGGGATTCGCGAAGGTGGACGAAAAACGCAGGTGGGGCGGGGTCAGCGGGTGCGGCGCACGACGCTGCGCGCCGCGAGGTCGTCGAGGCCCTGACGGAGGCGGTTGCTCAGCGCCCACAGCAGGATCGCGATCTGCAGCAGGCCCGCGATGCCGGCGAGCACGGCGACGAGCGACATCAGATCCGGCACGTACTTGATGAGAGCGCGCACGGCGCTGCGTGCCATCGGCAACTTCTGCGGCGAGCGGGGGTCGCCCTCCTCGATGGGCGCCACGCGGATGCCGAGCGCCGACTTGCCGAGCGTCGCACCGCGCAGTGACGTCATCAGGGTGTCGTAGACGAATCCCGCCACGAACAGCGCGAGCGCCAACACGAGCGGCGGCGACGTCAGGTCGTCGGGGAAGGCCGGCATCTGCCCACCGTTGCTCGCGGCGGTGCTCGCCTCGTCGATGAAGTCGCGGAACTCGTCGATCCACGAGTGCAGGAACGGCAGCATCGCGAGGGTGACGGGCACCCCGAAGATGATGCGGTCGAGGAAGTAGGCGAAGAAGCGGCGCCACACCCCCGACGGCTCCCCCGCGCTCGTTCCGAACGCCGTCGGGCGCTGATCATGAGCCCGCGGCTGCGGGGCACCGAAGCGATGCTGCTGCTCCCCGCTGCCCTCGGGGCCCCAGTGAGCCGGATAGGTGCGCGGCTCGCCGTCACGGCGCGGCGGTGCGTCGAGGTGCTGGACCGGGCGAGCCTCCCCGACGTGGTCGAGGCCCGGGCGCAGCTTCGGCATGGTGCGCTCGGTCCACAGGATGCCGTCCCAGTACCTCAGCTGGGTGGCGTCGCGGGGGTCGTCGTACCAGCCCGACGAAACGGGCGCGTGCGGCTGCTCAGTCATGCGTCTACCCTATCCGCCCCGGCATGACGCGCCGGGCGCGATGAGCCGTGCGGATGAGCCAGGCAGGCAGTGCCTCGTACCGCACTGCATCCCACATGACACCCGCATGCTGAGGGCCTCGCGGGCTGAGGGCCTCGCAGGCTCAGCGCCGACCGACGAACCAGCGACGGATCAACTCGATGCGTTCGCCGACCTGTTCGGAGGAGGCCTTGTCGAGCGTCGGCCCCCCGCACTGCTGACGCAGGTCGTTGTGGATGACGGCATGCGGCTGGCCGCTCTTGCGCGCGTACTGCGCGACGAGGCCGTTGAGCTCCTTGCGCTGCTTGGCGAGGGCACGGTGCGCGGCGACGGGTTCGTCGTCGTCGGTGCGTCGCGTGCGCCCGGCCTTGGCCTGCTTGGCCTGACGTTCACGCAGCAGGCTCGCCATCTGATCGGGCTCGAGCAGACCGGGCAAGCCGAGGTATTCCTGCTCGTCCTCGCTGCCGACGTCACCGCCCATGCCCCACTGCTGCGCGTCGAACAGGACGTGGTCGAACTCGGCCTGCGACTCGAGCGCCTCGAAGGTGCCGTCGTCGGCGAGCATCCCGGAGGCCTTCTCCTCACGGTTGGCCTCGGCGAGCAGCCCCTCCTCCTCCGACCACATGTTGTCCTCGGGGTTCTCCCCCGCGCGCTGCGGACGGTCGAGGGCGTGGTCGCGCTGCTCCTCGAGACGCGAGGCGTGCTCGAGGATGATCGGCACGGTCGGCAGGAACACCGACGCCGTCTCGCCGCGCTTGCGGGCGCGCACGAAGCGTCCGACGGCCTGGGCGAAGAACAGCGGCGTCGACGTCGACGTCGCGTAGACGCCGACGCAAAGACGCGGCACGTCGACACCCTCGGAGACCATGCGGACGGCGACCATCCACCGCTCGCTGCTCTTGGCGAAGTCCTCGATCCGGGAGCTCGCGCCCGCGTCGTCGGAGAGCACGACGGTCGGTTTGGTGCCAGTGATCGCCTCGAGCGTGCGCGCGTAGGCGCGCGCGGCCGTCTGGTTCGAGGCGATGACGAGGCCGCCCGCGTCGGGCACGTGACGTCGCACCTCCGACAGGCGCTTGTCGGCGGCCTGAAGCACGGACGGGATCCACGCGCCGTTCGGGTCGAGCGCGGTGCGCCAGGCGCCTGCAATGGCGTCCTTCGTCATCGGTGTGCCGAGACGCGCCGCGATCTCGTCGCCGGCCCGGGTGCGCCATCGCATGTTGCCGCCGTAGGCCATGAACAGCACGGGCCGGACGACGCCGTCGGCGAGCGCCTCGGCGTAGCCGTACGCGTAGTCGCTCGCCGAGCGACGGATGCCGGCGTCGTCGACCTCGTAGCGCACGAAGGGGATGGGGCTCGTGTCGCTGCGGAACGGGGTACCGGTGAGGCAGACGCGTCGCGCGGCGCCGTCGAATGCAGTGCGCAGCGCCTCGCCCCAGCTCTTGTTGTCGCCGCCGTGGTGCACCTCGTCGAGGATGACGAGCGTCGGCGTGCGCTCGGTGCGGATGCGGTGCACCTCGGGGTTGCTCGCGACGCCCTGGTAGGTGAGGGCGACCCCGTCGTAGTCGGACGCCTCATCGACCTGACGGTTCGTGAACCTCGGGTCGATCTGGATGCCGACGCGCGCGGCCGCGTCGGCCCACTGCGTCTTGAGGTGCTCGGTCGGCGCGACGATCGTCACCTTCTTGACGATGCCGCGCCCCAGCAGCTCCGTCGCGAGGCGCAGCGCGAACGTCGTCTTGCCGGCGCCGGGGGTTGCGACGGCGAGAAAATCGCGCGGATCGGTGCTCAGGTACCGCTCCAGCGCACCGGCCTGCCAGGCGCGCAGCTTGCCCGCGGTACCCCACGCGGCGCGCTCCGGGAAGGCGGGTGAGAGGTGCTCTGCAGCCGAGGTACTCATAGGCCGAGCAGTCTACCGGCGCCGAACGAACTCCCCGACCTGGCCGCCGCCACCGACCGTTCAGGCCAGCCGGAACGCGCGCGACAGCCCCCACGAGGCCGGGGACGAGCACCATCGGGACGGCGAATCCGTAGCGCAGGGACGTGTCGCCGAGCGCGCCCGTCCCCGTCAGCACGGCTCCGAGCAGGGCGCCGACGTAGTTGAACTGGTTGAAGCGCGCGTTGATCGCGTCGCTGCCGGCTTGGACGGACGCCGCGTCCGCCTCCGGGTGTGCGTCGCGGGCGAGGCGCGCGGCCACCGAGTACGACAACGGCGCGACGAGCGCCGCGGGGCCGAGCCGCGCCGTCAGCCAGTCGCCGCAGCTGCGGCTGAGCAGCGAGCACACGAGGTACGGCAGGGTGGCGACGGCGACGAGCGAGGCCGGTGAGGCGAAGGTGTGGTGCAGGTAGGTGGGCGCCCACGTCGTCACGGCGATGTCGACCATGTAGAACACGACGAGCGCGAGGGCGAGGGTGAGGATGCGGCGCCAGGGCAGGCTGCGCGCGGCGGGGGCGTCGGCCCCGGATGCGATGGGCGCCGGTTCCGGCCGCGCGTGCGGGACGTACGGCGCGAGCGTCGCGGCGGCGGGCAGGATCATGAGCACCGCGGCGGCGACGCGAAGCCCCAGCGATGCGTCGCGAGCGCGATGAGCGTGCCGAGGACGCCGCCGCGCGTCCACGCCCCGTGGAACGTCGACATGAGCGGGCGCCCGTAATGGTGCTCGATGGCGACGGCCTGCATGTTGCACCCGGCGTCGACCAGGCCGAGGCCCAGGCCATACGCAGCCATCACCGACTCCAGTGCGCCGACGCCGTGCGCGAGGCCGATGTGCGGCAGCGCGACGACGATGGCGGCGAAGCCGACGCGCAGGCTGCGCGTCGTGCCGCCGCGCGCGGCGAGGAACTCCCGCGCCACCGAACCGAGCCCCCGCGCACAGCACGAGCGTGATGGGGGCAGGCCGCCACCGCGGGAGCACTCTCGTCGCCGCTTCGTCGCTTCACCCAGCAGGCTCCCAGCTGACGAGACGGGCTGGGTCGCGACGGCGCGTCGAAGGGTGTCGGAGGCCCGCCGGGCGACGGCGGAGGGTGGGGTGAGCATCACACCCTGGAGTTGAGTAGCGCTCAACCCACCATGCGGGGCGTCCGCGCGCCTAGGGTGGAGTCAGTCATGGACATCGAGCACTCGATGGTCCCGGCGGCGCGTCGCCGCTCGGTCCATCGAGGCCGCTCACCCCTGGCCGGGGCTCGCAGGGAAAGGACGAGAGTCATGGTTCGCACGAGAGCCCAACTCACCGATGCTCAACGCGAGAAGCTCAGCGCCGTCACTGCGGCTCGCGAAGCGCGTCTCGCCGCCGAAGCGGAGTACCGGCGGGCGGTCGCCGCCGCCGATCAGGCAAAGGTGACGAAGAGCGCCATTGCCGAGGCGGCCGGCGTCAGCGTCGAGGCCGTCCGCACGGTGCTCATCCGCATGGCCGAATCGCACGCGCCCGCAGTCGAGGTTCGTGAGCACCTGACGGGGGTGGACGGCGGTTCCGCGACGGCGTCCACCGCCGCGGGACCGGTCGTCACCAGCGCCGTCGGTGCGGCCCCGGTCACCGGCGACGTCAGGCAGCCTGTCGCGAAGGCGAGCTGACGCCCGTCGGCGTCACTCCCCGCCGTCCTGCGGCGGACGCAGGCCCTGGTAGATCTCCTTGCACGTCGGGCACACCGGAAACTTTTCCGGGTCGCGGCCCGGTACCCACACCTTGCCGCACAGCGCGGTGACGGGCTCGCCCGACAGCGCCGACTCCATGATCTTCTCCTTGCGCACGTAGTGCGCGAAGCGCTCGTGATCGCCGGGCTCGGAGAGCTGGTGGTCGACCTGCTCTCGCTCCAGCACCGCCGTCGACGTGCCCGGCCCTCCGAGGCCGCCCGGGCCGTCGGGCGCGCCGAGGGGCGATGACGGGTCGTCGATCGAAGAGTTCCACACAACCGGGTTCATGGGCGCCAGTGTAGGCGCGCCGCCCGCGGCGGGCCAGGGGGCAGCGAGCCGAGGCGTCAGGCGGCGGGTCAGTTGAGCGTCGGGTCGTCGGGGAACGACGCCAGGAGGCACGTCGGCATGGGTTGGCGTGCGAGGACGCGCGCCCACAACGTCTCGGGGTCGGCGTCGAACAGGTCGGCGATCTCGGGTTCGGCGCGCACCCACCACCCGTCAGCGAGTTCGACGTCGAGTTGGCCCGGCTCCCAGCCGCAGTTGCCGGCGAACACGCGTAGCCCCGACAGCTGCGGGGCGACGATCTCCGGCGGCGCGTCGAGGTCGACGACGGCGAGCGAACCGAACAGTCGCGTGGCGCCCACGACGTCACCGCGCCCCGGCACGCCCGCGAGCGCGACCGCCGTGTCGAGGCCGACGGGCCCGCCCTGGAAGAGACGATCGGGCGCCGAGCACGCGGACTGCCACCCCGGAAGGACCGAGTCGACACCGGCCTCGAGCGGTTCGGTGAGCACGACGCCCTGGGCGCCGTCGTCACCGTGGTGGAGGACGAACACGACGCTACGGGTGAAGATGTCACCCTCGTCGCGGTCGTGGGCACGAGGCACCGCGACGAGCAGTCGGCCGGTCAACGAGGTCACCCGTCCATTGTGGAACACGCCCGCCCCGAACGCGATGTTGCCCGGTGATCGGGGCACGGGGCACCGGATCACCGGGCAACATCAGCGCAGATTCAGTCGGCGTCAGTCGCGGTTGCCACGGTAGCCACCACGGTCGCCGCCGTACCCACCACGACCCCCCTGGCCGCCGCGACCACCGAAGCTCTGACGACGGTTCTCGCGCTCGAAACCACCGTCGATGTCGTCGCGGTAACCGCGCCCGCCACCGAAGCCGCGGTCGTCGCCGCGTCCGCGGCCCTGGCCACGGTCGTCGCGGTCGTTGAAACGTCCACGACCACCACGGTCGAAGCCACCGCCACGGCCGTAACCGCCGCGCCCGCCGTCACGACCACCGCGGTCGTAACCACCCCGGCCACCGCGCTCGTAGCCACGGCCGCCGCGACCACCACGGTCGTTGCGCGGCGCGAGGGTGCGACGCAGGTCGTCCTCGGAGATCGAACGGCCCTCGGGCGTCGAACCGCCCGCGGCGACGATCGCCTCGTCACCGGGGCGCGTGCGCACGAGGCTCACGTCGACGCCGGCGGAGTCGAGTAGACGCTGCATCGAGCGGCGCTGGTGCGGCAGCGCCAGGGTGATGACGGTGCCCTTCTCCCCCGCGCGGGCCGTGCGGCCGGCGCGGTGCAGGTAGTCCTTGTGGTCGGCCGGCGGGTCGACCTGGAGCACGACGCCGACCTCGTCGACGTGGATGCCGCGCGCCGCGACGTCCGTCGCGACGAGCACGGGCACACGCCCGTCCTTGAACGCCGACAGGACACGGTTGCGCTGACCCTGGTTGAGGCCACCGTGCAGCGCGGCAGCCATGACGCCCTGCTCGCGCAGCTCTGCGGCGACACGGTCGGCGCCCATCTTGGTGCGGACGAACACCACGGTGCGTCCCTCACGGTTCGCGACCTCGGCCGTCACTACCTTCTTGTCGCGCGGCTCGATGAGCAGCGCGTGGTGCTCCATCGTGGTGACGGTGGCGGTGCCGTCGTCCGTCGAGTGCGTCACCGGGTCGACGAGGTACTTGTCGACGACGGTGTCGATGCCACGGTCGAGCGTCGCGGAGAACAGCAGGCGCTGGCCGCCTTCGGGCACGAGGTCGAGGATCTCGGTGATGGCCTCGAGGAAGCCCATCTCGGCCATGTGGTCAGCCTCGTCGAGCACGGCGATCTCGACGCGGCTCAGGTCGGCCGCGCCACGCTCGATGAGGTCGGACAGGCGACCCGGCGTGGCGATGAGGACGTCGACGCCGCGCTCCAGCGCGGACAGCTGCGGCTCGTACGGCATGCCACCGGCGACGAGCTTGTGCTTGAGACCGACGACGTGGACGAGCGGCTGCAGCGCATCGCTCACCTGCATCGCAAGTTCACGCGTCGGCACGAGGACGATGGCGCGCGGCTGGTGCGCGCGAGCCTTGCCGCCCTCAGCGAGACGCGCCAGCATCGGCAGACCGAAGCCGAGCGTCTTGCCCGAACCCGTGCGACCGCGGCCGAGGACGTCCTTGCCGGCCATCGCGTCGGGAATCGTCGCCGCCTGGATCGGGAACGGCTTCGTGATGCCGTCACGCGCCATGCGCTCGACGAGCGCCTCGGGCAGCCCGAGCTCGGTGAACGTCATGATGACGCTCTCGTCGATCTCGTCCGACTCGCTCTCGTCGAAGCCCGCGTGCTCGCCGTCGGCCGTGCCCGCGGTGGCGTTCGTGGCGTCGGCGGGGTCGGTGTTCTGCGCGTCGGTGTTGTCGGCGTCAGAGTTGGTCGTGTCGGAGTCGGCGGCGTCAACACCGTCGCGCTCGGCGTCCGTGGCGTCGGCGGTGGGAGCGTCGTCGACGCGGACGTCACCCTCGACGTCGCCGTCGACGTGGACGCGCTCGTCGGGGTTCTGTTCGCCGACGACGTCGACGTTCTCGCGCTGGATGTTCTCGCTCGTGGCCGCGTCGGCCTCGACGGTGGTCGCCGCGACGTCGGCGTTCGCCGCCGTCACGTTCTCGACCTGCGCGTCCTCGACGCGGGACTCGTCACGCACGGGGGCGTCGTCGAACGAGCGGTCGGGGCGCCCGAAGCGCTTCTCGCGGTCGAAACCGCCCTCACGGCGGTCGTCGCGGCGCTGGAAGACGCCGTCACGGCGGTCGCCACGGTTGAAACCGCCGCGGTCGTCGCGACGCTGGAAGCCGCCCTCGCGACGGTCGTTGTCACGGTTGAACCCACCGCGCCGGTCGTCACGGCCCTGGTAGCCACCACGACGGTCATCACGGTTGAAGCCACCGCGACGGTCGTCACCGCCACGGAAACCGCCCTCGCGACGATCGTTGTCGCGGTTGAAACCACCACGACGGTCATCGCCACCACGGTTGAAACCACCGCGGTCATCGCGACGCTGGAAGCCACCCTCGCGACGGTCGTCGCGGCCCCCGAAACCACCACGACGGTCGTCGCCACCGCGGTTGAAACCGCCACGGCGGTCGTCGCCGCGGAAGCCGCCGTCACGTCGGTCGTTGTCGCGGTTGAAACCACCACGACGGTCATCACCGCCGCGGAAGCCGCCCTCACGGCGGTCGTTGTCACGGCTGAAACCACCACGGCGATCATCACGGCCCTGGAAGCCGCCACGGCGCTCGTCGCTACCGCGGTTGAAACCACCACGACGGTCGTCGCCGCCGCGGAACCCGCCCTCACGGCGGTCGTTGTCACGGTTGAAGCCACCGCGTCGCTCATCGCGGCCGCGGAAACCACCGTCACGGCGGTCGTCACGGGCCTGGAAGCCGCCACGACGCTCGTCACCGCCGCGGAACCCGCCCTCACGGCGG
>NZ_LSJT01000092.1:0-33021 GCF_001556795.1 Dermacoccus sp. CCH2-D9 | reverse complement strand
CTGCCGACGATCTTCGAACGCATCATCTCGACGCTCGGCGGCGGGCGTGACGACGTGCACCGCGCGATGGCGCACACCGTCATCGCCTCGGGCGACATGGCGCACGCGACGCACCCGAACTACGCCGATCGTCACGAACCTGCGCACCACATCGCGATGAACGGCGGGCCGGTGCTGAAGATCAACACGAACCTGCGCTACGCGACGGATTCGGTCGGCGCCGCCCACTTCGCCGCCGCGTGTCGGGAGGCGGGCGTGCCGATGCAGGAGTTCGTCGTGCGCTCTGACCTGCCGTGCGGCTCGACCGTCGGGCCGATGACGGCGGCGCTCACCGGCGCGACGACCGTCGACTTCGGCGCCCCGACACTGTCGATGCACTCGGCGCGCGAACTCGTCGGCGCCACCGACCAGGCGATGTACGGCGCGGCCCTCGCAGCGTTCCTCGCTCCGGGGCGTGACTGACGGGTCGGCGCCTGGCGCGCACGGCCGCTGAGGTTGCGCAAAGGTCCCCAGCTCGAGCCACATCGCCCGAGAACGCGTCAGCCGTGACCCGTTCTCGGGCGATGTTCGTGCGGTGACGCCGTACACCGCCGTGAGGTCAACCCTGGGCGGCGTGCTCGTTCAGCCCGGCGAAGATGCCGCACAAGCGCGCGGCGCGCTCGCTCGTGAAGACGTCCTCGAGCCGGATCGGCTCACCGTCGGGGCCGGACAGCGGTACACGCCAGTTCGGGTACTCGTCGGCCGTGCCGGGCTGGTTCTGCACGCGCACGTCGCCGACGGCGTCGACGAGCGCGACGTTGAGCATCCGTGACGGCGTCGTGACGAGGAACGCGTGCAGTGACTCTACGACCTGTTCGTTCGGCGCGTCGGCGTCATCGAGCAGGCCCTGAGCGACGAGAAACTCGCGCCACCGCCGGCGGTCCGCCTCGTCTCGCGCCAACTCGTCCTCGAGCGAGCCGTCGAGCAGCCCCAGCTCGTGACGCAGCCGCACGTGCGCGGCGTCGAGATAGCCGGCCGTCGGCGGCAGGTCATGCGTCGTCACCGACGCGAGGCACTTCTCGCGCCAATCCTCGGGTGGCAGCGGACGCTGCGCATCCCAGTCCTGTTCGAACCACAGGATCGACGTGCCGTACACGCCGCGCTCGGCGAGGAACGTCTGCACCCACGCCTCGAGCGTGCCGAGATCCTCCCCGACGACGAGCGCACCCGCGCGCTGCGCCTCGAGGACGAGGATGCCGATCATCGCCTCGTGGTCGTACGTCACGTACGTGCCGTCCTTCGGCGTCATGCTCTCCGGCACCCACCACAGGCGGAACAGCCCGAGAATGTGGTCGATGCGCACCCCACCGGCGTGGCGCAGGACGGTGCCGACGATCTCGCGGAACGGCGCGTAAGCCGTCTCGGCGAGACGATCCGGGCGCAGTGGTGGCTGCCCCCAGTCCTGCCCGAGCTGGGTGAACTGATCCGGCGGAGCACCGACGTGGATGCCCGCCGCGAACGCGTCCTGCAGGGCCCAGGCGTCCGCGCCCGCGGGGTCGACGCCGACGGCGAGGTCGTGGACGACGCCGAGCGCCATGCCCGCGGCGACGGCGTCCGACCGCACGCCGCGCAGCTGCTCGTCGAGGCACCACTGCAACCAGCGGTGGAAGTCGACCTCGTCGGCGTGCTCGGCGCCGAACCGCGCGACGGCGGGCGCCGTCGCGTCCTGATAATCGTGCGGCCAGGTTCGCCAGTCGGGCCCGAAGGTGCGGAACAGCACGCACCATGTCGCGAAACGGGTGAGCTGCTCGCCGCCGGCGCGGCAGTAGGCGTCGAACGCGGCCTGACGCCCCGGCGTGCGCCCGATCTGCCACAGGACTCGCAACGCCTGCTCCTTCGCCCCCCACGCAGCGTCGCGGTCGATGCGGTCGACGTCGTCGAGGCGCGCGTGGACATCCCGCGCCAGGTCGTCGATGACCCCGCGGACGTCGGCGGACGCGCTCGCGTACTCCTCGACGTGCTCGACCCGCAGGTAGAGCGGGTTGACGAAGCGACGCGACGTCGGCAGGTACGGCGACGGCTCCATCGGCGCGCTCGGTTGTGCCGCGTGCAGCGGATTGACGAGGACGTAGTCGGCGCCGTGCTCGGCCGCCGACCACACGGCGAGGTCGCGCAGATCAACGAGGTCGCCCACACCCCATGACCCCTGTGAACGCACCGAATACAGTTGCGTCGCCAGGCCCCACACGCGCTTGTCGCGCATCGTCGCCGGCACCTCGAGCACCCGCGGGGTGACGATGAGGCTTGCGCGCGCACCCGCGGCCCTCGTGTCGTGCCCGTCGCCGGCCTCGGTGGACGGGCGATCCTCGCCGTCGACGCGCGTGTCGTCACTGTCGCCGTCGCCCGCAGCAAGGCCAACAGGCGACACGATGACGGTGTGGTACCCCAGCGGCAGGTCGCCGTCCACGCGCGCGACATGCCGTTCGACGACGCGTCCGTCGACCTCGCGGGTCTCCTGCGCGCGCGACGACACCGTCACCGAGACATGCGTCCCGACCTCGGTGACGACGTGCACGGCCACCTGGTCGCACTCAACGACGTGCACCGGGAACTCGACATCGTCGCCCTCGCGCACGACGACGCACGGCGGCACGACGCGGCGCCACGGTGCGTCCCGACGCGTCTGCAACGCCGAGCGCACGGCGTCGGGCGTCGAAGCGTCGACGTCGAGCGCCGCCAGGACGGCCACGAGCGTGTCAGCCGCGACGCTGACGCGGGCCTTCTTCCAGTCCTCGTACTCGGTCGTGATGCCGTACGCCTCGGCGAGTTCGACGAGGTCGGGCGTGGCTGCGGAGTCGGTCACGGCGGGCGTCCGTTCGTGCGGGGGCAGGTCGCCGTCAGCCTATCGCTGGGCGCCGACACACCGTCGGCACCGTCAGCGGCTGCGGTTCACTCGTCCTCGTCGACCGCCGGAGACGCGGCGGGCTTCACCTGCTCCGGCGTCGTGCGATGGTCGGCGCGCGCGCCGGTGCCGGTGATGCGGTAGACGTCGAACACGCCACTGACCTTGCGCACCGCGCGCATGACGTGGTCGAGGTGGCTCGCATCGCCCATCTCGAACGTGAACTTGCTGATGGCGACGCGGTTGGCCTGCGTCGACAGGTTCGCCGACAGGATGTTGACGTGCTGGTCGCTCAGCGCGCGCGTGATGTCGGAGAGCAACCCGCTGCGATCGAGCGCCTCGACCTGCAGCTGCACGAGGAACACGCTCGCCTGTCCGGGCGCCCACGCGACGTCGATGAGCCGCTCGGGCTGGCGACGCAGGTTCTCGATGTTCGTGCAGTCCTCGCGATGCACGGACACGCCCGAGCCCGTCGTGACGAACCCGACGATGTCGTCGCCCGGCACCGGTGTGCAGCAGCGCGCGAGCTTGACCCACACGTCGTCGGTGCCGACGACGGTGACGCCCGGATCGCCCGCACGTGAGCGCGGCGCGGTGCGCGGCGTCGTCGCCTCCGCCATGTCCTCCGTGGCTGCTTCCTCACCGCCGTGCGCCTTGACGAGGGCACGCATGACGGCTTCGGTCGAGACGTGCCCGTCACCGATCGCGGCGTACAGGGCGTCGATGTCGGCGTGGTTCATCCGCGTCGCGACCTCGGTCAACGACTCGTGCGACATGAGGCGCTGCAGGGGCAGACCCTGCTTGCGCAGTGTCTTCGCGAGGGAATCCTTGCCCTTCTCGATGGCCTCCTCGCGGCGTTCCTTCGTGAACCATTGCTTGATCTTGCTCTTGGCACGCGGCGACTTGACGAACGTCAGCCAGTCGCGACTCGGCCCGGCGCCGTCCGCCTTCGAGGTGAGCACCTCGACCGAGTCGCCCGTGACGAGCGTCGTCTCGAGTGGCGCGAGACGCCCGTTGACGCGCGCGCCGATGCAGTGGTGGCCGACCTCGGTGTGCACGGCGTACGCGAAGTCGACGGGCGTCGACCCGGACGGCAACCCGATGACGCCGCCCTTCGGCGTGAAGACGTAGATCTCGCGGCTGCCGACCTCGAAGCGCAACGACTCGAGGAACTCGCCCGGATCCCCCGTCTCGCGCTGCCACTCGAGCAGCTGACGCAGCCACGCCATGTCGTTCGTGCCCGTCGCCGGCGAGGCGCTGACCGTGCCGTCGGCGCTCGTCGCGCCCTTCTTCGCGTCGTCCTTGTACTTCCAGTGCGCGGCGACGCCGTACTCGGCGCGACGGTGCATGTCGTAGGTGCGGATCTGGATCTCGACGGGTTTGCCGCCGGGGCCGATGACCGTCGTGTGCAACGACTGGTACATGTTGAACTTCGGCATCGCGATGTAGTCCTTGAACCGCCCCTGGACGGGCGTCCACCGCGTGTGCAGCGTGCCGAGCACGGCGTAGCAGTCGCGCACCGACTCGACGAGGACGCGCACGGCGACGAGGTCGTAGATGTCCTCGAAGTCGCGGCCGCGCACGATCATCTTCTGGTACACGGAGTAGTAGTGCTTGGGCCGGCCCGTCACCTCACCGGCGATGCGCGCGGCCCTTAGATCGGCCGACACCTGCTCCTTGACGGTGCGCAGGTACGACTCGCGCGCCGGTGAGCGGTCGGCGACGAGGCGGACGATCTCGTCGTAGACCTTGGGATAGAGCGTCGCGAACGACAGATCCTCCAGCTCCCACTTGATCGTGTTCATGCCGAGCCGGTGCGCGAGCGGCGCGTAGATCTCGAGCGTCTCCGTCGCCTTGCGCTGGGCGGACTCGGCGGAGACGTACCGCCACGTGCGCGCGTTGTGCAGGCGGTCGGCGAGCTTGATGACGAGCACGCGGATGTCCTGTGCCATCGCGACGACCATCTTGCGCACCGTCTCAGCCTGCGCGGCGTCGCCGTACGTCACCTTGTCGAGCTTCGTCACACCGTCGACGAGACGCGCGATCTCGGGCCCGAAGTCGTCGGTGAGCTGCTCCAGCGAGTAGTCGGTGTCCTCGACCGTGTCGTGCAGGAGGGCCGCGGCGAGCGTCGGCGGGGTCATGCCGAGCTCGGCGAGGATGGTCGCGACGGCGAGCGGGTGGGTGATGTACGGGTCGCCGCTCTTGCGCACCTGATGACGGTGGCAGCGCTCCGCCACCTCGTAGGCGCGCTCGATCAGCGCGGTGTCGGCCTTCGGGTGCGTCTCACGCACCGTGCGCAGCAGCGGGTCGAGCACGCGGTTCAAGCCCGGACGCGGGCCCCCGAAGCGGACGAGACGGGCGCGCACGCGCGAGGTCGCGTTGGAACCGGACTGCTCAGCCATGCGCCGATCGTAGTGCCCCTGGCGTCAGTTGACGACGAGGCCCGTGTGGAGCTCCCACCGATCAAGCCGTTCGCGGCCGGGCAGGAAGGCCAGTTCGACGAGCACGTCGAGGCACGCCACACGCCCGCCGACCTTCTCGATCAGCTCGCACGCAGCCACGGCCGTGCCCCCGGTCGCGAGCACGTCGTCGACGACGAGGACGTTCGCACCGGGCGTCACCGCGTCCGTCTGCACCTCGATCGTCGCCGAGCCGTACTCGAGGTCGTAGGAGGCGGAGACGACGTCACCGGGCAGCTTGCCCTTCTTGCGGATCGGCACGAAACCGACGCCCATGCGCTGCGCCAGCGGCGCGCCGATGATGAACCCGCGCGCCTCGACGCCCGCGACGACGTCGACGCCGTCATGACGCTCGGCCAGCAGGTCGAGCACCTGCCCGAACGCCGCCGGGTCGGCGAACAGGGGCGTCAGATCCTTGAAGACGACACCGGGGCTCGGGAAGTCGGCGATATCACGCGTGTGGCGGGCGACGACGTCGGCGATGCGCTGCTCGATCATCGCGGCGGCCTCAGTCGTCACGCTTGGCAGCGGGGTGGATGCCGCGCGTGCGCGCCGTCTGCGACGCGCCACCGCCCTGGGAAGGGGCCGGCGCCGTCACGACGCCCGAGGCGGACGCCGCGGTGGCGTGCTCGTCGTCGGTCGTGGCACGCGACTGGTAGCTCTCGGCTCGACGCGCGAGCTCCTGGACGCCCTTCTCGCGGCGGCGCAGGTCCGTCAGGGCCGGCGTCGCGATGAAGATCGACGAGAAGGTGCCCACGGCGATACCGATGAACAGGGCGACGGCGATGTCGAGCAGCGTGCTCGGGCCGATGAACAGCGCGCCGACGACGAGGATGGCCGAGATCGGCAGCAACGCCACGACGGAGGTGTTGATGGAGCGCACGAGCGTCTGGTTGACCGCGTAGTTCGCGGCCTGGTCGAAGCTGCGGCGGCCGGTCGCGAACGCCTCGCTCGTGTTCTCGCGCACCTTGTCGAACACGACGACGGTGTCGTAGATCGAGTAGCCGAGGATCGTGAGGAAGCCGATCATCGTCGCCGGCGTCACCTCGAGCCCGGTGAGGGCGTAGATGCCGACCGTGAAGAACAGGTCGTGCAGCAGGGCGATGAGCGCGGCCGCGGCCATCGTCCAGGTGCGGAAGTACAACGCGAGCAGGACGGAGACGAACGCGAGGAAGACGAACAGCGCGACGATCGCCTTGTGCGTCACCGTCTCACCCCACGAGGGGCCGATGAATGAGGACGTGACGTTGCTCGGCGACACGCCGAACTCCTTCGCGAGGGACGTCTTGACGGCGTCCGTCGCGTCGGCGGTGCCGTTGCCGAGCTTCTCGCTCTGCACGCGGATCGTGTCGGAGCCGAGCTTCGTCACGACGATGTCGGCGTTCGAGCCGGTCGCCGACTGGACGGCCTTCTCGGCGCGCGTGTCGTAGTCGTGCGTGCTCGAGACGCCGGGCACGCGCAGTTCCGAGCCACCGGTGAACTCGAGGCCGAAGTTGAGCCCCCGCCCGAACAGACCGACGGCGGCGAGCGCGAGCAGCAGCGCCGTCAGGGCGTACCAGCGCTTGCGCTTGCCGATGAAGTCGATCTGGCGGCGACCGGTGAACAGGTCGTTGCCGAATGTTGCGAGGCTGGCCATCAGGCTGTCTCCTCCTGTGCGGCGGCGCGGCGGCGGTCGGCGATCGTCACGCGACCGCGGCCCGCGTATGCGGCCTGACGGGCGCCCAGACGCGCGGGGTCGAGACCGGAGGCGGGGTGGCCGCCACCGAAGAACTTCGTGCGGGCGAGCAGGGCCAGCACCGGGTGGGTGAAGAACATGACGACGACGATGTCGATGATCGTCGTGAGACCGAGGGTGAACGCGAACGCCTTGACGGTGCTCTCCGACAGCACGTAGAGCACGGCGGCGGCGAGGAAGTTCACCGCGTCCGAGATGATGATGGTGCGCTTCGCGCGCGTCCATCCCGTCTCGACGGCGGCCCGCAATGGCCGTCCGGCGCGCACTTCGTCTCTGACGCGTTCGAAGTACACGATGAACGAGTCGGCCGTGATGCCGATGGCGACGATGAGGCCGGTGACACCCGCCATCGACAGGCGGAAGTTGTTGAGCGAGCCGAGCAGCGTGACGGCGAGGTAGGTCATCGCCGCGGCGACGAGCAGGCTCGCGACGGTGACGAGGCCGAGCGCGCGGTACTGGATGAGCGAGTACAGCACGACGAGGCCGGAGCCGATGGCTCCCGCGATGAGACCCTTCGTCAGCTGGTCGGAGCCGAGCTGGGGGCTGACCTGGTCGGAGGTGAGTTCCTTGAAGGACATCGGCAGCGCACCGAACTTCAGCGAGTCTGCGAGCAGCTTGCCGCTCGACTCGGTGAAGCCACCGGTGATCTTCGCCTGACCGTCCGTCAGCGGGGCCTGCACGGTCGGCGCCGAGATCGACTGACCGTCGACGACGATGGCGAAGCGGTTGCGCGGCTGCTCGAGCGGGGCGACGCGACGCGTCACGTTCGCCAGGGCCGTCTTGCCCGAGCCGTTGAGCGACAGGTTGACCGCGACCTCGCCGGTCTGGTTGCCCTGCTGGTTCGTGTCGAGGCCGCTGCTCGCGTCCGTCAGCTGCGAACCCTTGATCTCGACCGGGCCGAGGAGCAGCTTCTCGTTGCCCTCCTTCGCGCACATGACGGTCGGCTTGTTGTCAGGGGCGGCCGCGGCCACCTCCTGGTAGGCCGGGGTGCAGGCGTAGAGCTGCAGCAGCTGGTTGTACGTCGTCGACGGGGTCGCGATACCGGCCTTGACCCAGACCGAGTCGACCTTCTCGTTTCCCCACGCCGGGTCGCTCGCGTTGGCCGGGCCGGCGGTCTTGAATGCGGCCGGCAGTCGGTCCTTCGAACTGGACGACGGTGACGACGAGGCCGAGCTCGACGCAGAACCCGAAGCGGAGGCCGATGAAGACGGTGACGCGGACGCCGAGCCGGGGGCGCCGTTCTTGGCGGCGTTCGAGGGGTTGACGACCTCGGGCAGGCGATACGGCGAGGTACCCGTCGTGCTGCCCTGCGCGGCGGCGATGACTGCGCGGAAGTTGAGCTGCGAGCTGCGCGAGAGCGAGTCGAGCACCTGCTGGCTGGGGTTTCCGGGGATGGAGACGACGATGTCCTTCTCCCCCAGCGTCGTCACCTCCGCCTCGGACGTGCCGGTGGCGTCGACGCGGTTGCGGATGATGTCGACGGCTTGCTTGACCTGGCTCGAGTTGACGCTCTTGCCGCCTGTGACGACCGGTTCGAGGACGACGGTGCGCCCACCTTCGAGGTCGAGCCCCAGCTTCGGTGTCCAATGTCCCGTCGCAGCGATGCCACCGACGAGGACGAGGAACAGGGCGAGAAGCACGGCCAAGCCACGCTTGGGGTTGGTGTGCTTCGGCTTCTTGCGCGCCGCGGGGCGGTTCGAATCGACCGCATAACGGTTCTCGTCGGCGCGCTCGGCGCCTGCGGGCGTGCTCATCGACCCTTCTCCATCTCGTCGGGGGCTGCGGGCAGCAGGGCCCGACGATCGAACCTCACCACGGTGCCGGGGGCGATCTCGAGGTGTCCACTGACGTCGTCGAGTTCGCGCAGCGTGCCGAACAGCCCACTCGTCGTGCGCACCTCGTCACCGACGCGAAGCGCGGCCTGCGCGCGCATCGTCGCCTGGGAGCGCCGACGCTGCGTGAAGAACATCAGCGCGAGCAGGAGGAAGGGCAGCAGCACGAGCAGGATCGGGAAGCCCGAGCTTCCCGCCTGCGACTCGGCGACCAGGTACGGCATGTGGGTCCTCACGTCAGATCTCGAAGCGCCTCGCGCGCTCTCACCGGTGCGCGGTGCGCGGACTCGAGCGGTGGCCGCACCACCCTACCCGGTGAAACGTCCGCCCCCGTCGTCGGTGTCGCGCTGAAATGTCTCGGTGAAGTGCCCGTCCGGCGGGCGCAGCCCGAGGTGCGTCCACGCCCGCGGTGACGCGGCGCGCCCACGCGGCGTGCGGATCATGTAGCCCTCGCGCACGAGATACGGCTCGGCCACCGTCTCGACCGTGTCGGGTTCTTCACCGACAGCGACGGCCAACGTCGACAGCCCGACCGGCCCACCCCCGAAGCGTCGGCACAGGGCTTCGAGCACCGCGCGGTCGAGGCGATCGAGGCCGTCGTCGTCGACGTCGAACAGCTCGAGCGCGGCACGCGCGGACGTCAGGTCGACGACGTGGCGCCCGTGCACCTGCGCGTAGTCACGCACCCGGCGCAGCAGCCGGTTGGCGATGCGCGGCGTGCCGCGGGAGCGGCCGGCGATCTCGGTGATGCCCTCACGCGTCGCGGGTACGCCGAGCAGGTCGGCGTTGCGGGCGAGGATGTCGGCGAGGTCGGCCGCGTCGTAGTAGTCGAGATGGCCGGTGAAGCCGAAGCGGTCGCGCAGTGGCGCCGGCAGCAGACCGGCGCGCGTCGTCGCACCGACGACGGTGAAGCGCGGCAGTTCGAGGGGGATCGCGGTGGCCCCTGGGCCCTTGCCGACGATGACGTCGACCCGGAAGTCCTCCATCGCGAGGTAGAGCATCTCCTCCGCGGGGCGGGCCATGCGGTGGATCTCGTCGAGGAAGAGCACCTCCCCCTCGTTGAGCGAGCTCAGGATGGCGGCCA
Organism: Dermacoccus sp. CCH2-D9; assembly: GCF_001556795.1. NCBI lineage: Bacteria > Bacillati > Actinomycetota > Actinomycetes > Micrococcales > Dermacoccaceae > Dermacoccus > Dermacoccus sp. CCH2-D9. Next base: position 23,030 of record NZ_LSJT01000092.1, on the reverse strand, counting down.
GGTCACCGGCGTGCTGGATGGCAGGGCCGCTCGTGATGCGGATGGGCGCCTCGAGCTCACTCGCGACGATCATCGCAAGCGACGTCTTGCCCAGACCGGGCGGGCCGGAGAACAGGATGTGGTCGGGCGGCGTCGCTCGGCGCCGGGCCGCCTCGATGACGAGGCTCAACTGCTCGCGCACGCGTGGCTGCCCGGGGAAATCGGCCAGCTTCTTCGGCCGCAGGGCCGCTTCGAGCTGCTGCTCGTCCTCGGTGCCGTTGGGGTCGACGAGGCGCGGCGAGACGTCGGCGCTGTGGTCCTCGAAGTGGGACGGGCTCATCGGCCCAGCTCGCGCAGCGCCAGCCGGAGCACGGTGGGCGTGTTCGCGCCCTCGGCCTCAGGACGGGCAGCCACCTTGGCGACGGCGTCCTCGGCCTGTTTGGCGCTCCAGCCGAGCCCGATGAGCGCCTCGGCGACCTGGTCGTCACCCGCAGTGGCCGGGACGACGGCCTGGGGCGCCGCCTCCCCGCCGCCACCACTGACGGAGACGACCTTGTCCCGCAGTTCGAGGACGATGCGCTCGGCACCCTTCTTGCCGATGCCGGGCACCTTCGTCAGCGCCCTGACGTCGCCGCCCGCGATCGCGGTGGCGAGCTGCTGCGGCGGGTGCACGGCGAGCATCGCGAGGGCGAGACGCGGCCCCACGCCACTGACCGTCTGGACCTGCTCGAACAGGGCCCGTTCGTCGTCGTCGGCGAAGCCGAAGAGTGTCAGCGAATCCTCACGCACGACCAGGGACGTCGCGAGGCGCGTCGACTCCCCCGGGCGTGCCGCGGCGGCGGTTGCCGGCGTCGTGTGGACGAGCAGACCCACGCCACCGACCTCGACGACGACGCTGTCGAGACGGGCGGTGAGCACCTCACCGGTGAGGCTGGCGATCATGGGCGAACTCCCCTGTTGGCGGGTCGAGTGGCAGGCGCGCTCTGGGACGCGGCGCCGAGGGCGTCACGGTATGTCTTGCTGGCCGAGCGGGAACGTCGAGCCGCGGCAGCCGCAGCCTGCCGGTACGCGACGGCGGCCGGCGCTGCCGACGCTCCGTCAGCGCTCGCACCCCGGCGTGCCAACCCGCCACCGCGCCAGTGATGACAGATGGCGAGGGCGAGCGCGTCGGCGGCGTCGGCCGGTCTGGGAGCGACCTCGAGGCCGAGGATGCGCGTCACCATCGTCGTCACCTGCGCCTTGTCGGCGCGCCCGTTACCCGTCACCGCCGCCTTGACCTCCGAGGGCGTGTGCAGCCCGAGCGGCAGGCCGCGTTCAGCCGCGGCGAGCATCGGGACGGCCGACGCCTGCGCGGTGCCCATGATCGTCGAGACGTCGTGGCGCGCGAACATCCGCTCGACGGCGACCGCATCGGGTTGGGTGCGCTCGAACACGGCGTCCAGTTCGACGCGCAACTCGTGGAGGCGTTCGTGCAACGGCAGGTCTGCCGAGGTACGGATGACCCCCACCGTCACGATCTGCAACGTCGAGCCCTGGCCCGTCGCGACGACGCCCACGCCGCAGCGCGTCAGACCGGGGTCGACAGCGAGCACCCGCACGTCACACCTCCGGCCTCGACGGGTGCGAACGACGCACCCGATAGAACACTTGTTCGCATCCACCGTACCCGATACACGCGACGGCCGTGCCCCGCGGGGCACGGCCGTCGATCACTCACGGAACGACCGGGATCAGTCCTCGGCGTCCAGCTCGGCGAGAACCTCATCAGAGACCTGGCCGTTGGCGAAGACGTTCTGCACGTCGTCCGAGTCCTCGAGGGCCTCGATGACGCGGAACATCTTCTTCGCGCCGTCCTTGTCGAGCGGCACCTCCATCGACGGCACGAACGACGCCTCGGCCGAGTCGTAGTCGATGCCGGCGGCCTGCAGCGCCTCACGCACGCCGACGAAGTCACCCGCCTCGGACACGATCTCGAAAGATTCGCCGAGGTCGTTGACATCCTCCGCGCCCGCTTCGAGCACGATCTCGAGCAGGGCGTCCTCCGTCGTGTCGGGCTTGTCGCCCTGCGCCTTCGGGACGATGACGATGCCCTTGCGGTTGAACAGGTAGGCGACCGAACCGGAGTCCGCCATCGAGCCACCGTTCTTCTGCAACGCGGTGCGGACCTCGGCGACGGCGCGGTTCTTGTTGTCCGTCAGGCACTCGATGAGCAGCGCGACGCCACCGGGCGCGTAGCCCTCGTACGTGAGGGCCTGGTACTCGGCGCCACCGGCCTCGGCGCCCGAGCCGCGCTTGACGGCGCGGTCGATGTTGTCGTTGGGCACCGACGACTTCTTCGCCTTCTGGATGGCGTCGTACAGCGTCGGGTTGCCCGTCGGGTCACCGCCGCCGGAGCGGGCAGCAACCTCGATGTTCTTGATCAGCTTCGCGAACAGCTTGCCGCGCTTGGCGTCGATCGCAGCCTTCTTGTGCTTCGTCGTCGCCCACTTGGAGTGACCGCTCATGTCTGCCTCTCGGATGCTCGTGCTGCCGTGCTCGAACACGCCCGATGCGGGGCGCGGGGCGAACGCGACGGCAGATGGGCGCGCTCGCTCGGATCGCGGGCCAGTCTAGCGCCGTCGCGAGCCGCGGCCCCAGTCGTCATCCGCGAGCGTGCCCGACCATGCGCACGAACAGGGCGTGGACGCGCACGTCGTTCGTCACCTCCGGGTGGAACGACGTGGCGAGCAGATTGCCCTGACGCACGGCGACGACGGCCTCACCGCCCGTCGGCAGCGCGACGCTGGAGAGCACCTCGACGCCGGCGTCGACCTCCTCGACCCAGGGCGCGCGGATGAACACCGCCCGCACCGGGCCGCCGTCCACGCCGTCGACGGTGACGTCCGCCTCGAACGAGGCGACCTGACGACCGAACGCGTTGCGCCGCACCGTGACGTCGAGCCCGCCGAGCGTCTGCTGACCCGCCGCCCCGTCGAGGATCCGATCGGCGAGCAGGATCATGCCGGCGCACGAGCCGTAGGCCGGCATCCCCGCGGCGATGCGTTCGCGCAGCGGTTCGAGGAGGTCTCCCTGAGCGATGAGGCGCATCATGACCGTCGACTCCCCGCCGGGGATGACGAGTGCGTCGACGTTCGCAAGATCCGCGGCACGACGAACGCGCACGGCATGCGCGCCGACGTCCTCCAGCATGCGGACGTGCTCGACGACGTCGCCCTGCACCGCGAGCACCCCGATGACGATCCGTGGCGTTGATTCCATGCCCGCGACCCTATGACACAGGCGTATCTGCTACCCGTGTGGCGCGCGCAGGGGCGGTGGCCCCATACTTTCCGGGTGAGTACTGAAGCGAGCGTGACGAGCGAGGGCGCGTCCACCCCCGAGTCGAACCCCGGCGGCCATGCCAAGAAGGGCATGGCCGCGCTCATGCTCGGCGCCCTGGGCGTCGTCTTCGGTGATATCGGCACCAGTCCGCTGTACTCGGTGCAGAGCGTCTTCAACGTCGACCACAACGCCGTCGTCGCCAACGAGAGCGACATCTACGGCGTCATCTCCTGGATGTTCTGGGCACTCACCATCATCGTGACGATCAAGTACGTCCTGTTCGTCCTGCGCGCCGACAACGACGGCGAGGGCGGCATCATGGCGCTCGCCGCGCTCGTGCGACAGGGCGTGCCCAAGGGCGGCAAACGCTGGGGCATCGTCATGATCCTCGGTGTCATCGGCGCGTCCCTGTTCTTCGGCGACAGCGTCATCACGCCGGCGATCTCCGTCATGTCGGCCATCGAAGGTCTCGAGACGGTGCATGAAGGGCTCACCGAGTACGTCGTCCCCATCGGCGCGATCGTCATCACAGCGCTGTTCTTCATCCAGCAGAAGGGCACGGACGCCGTCGGCAAGTTCTTCGGCCCCGTCATGATCGTCTGGTTCGTCACCCTCGCCGCGCTCGGCGTCAACCAGATCGTCCGCGACCCGGAGATCTTCCGAGCACTGCTGCCGACGTACGCGGGCAGCTTCGTCATCGGCCACCCCTTCATCGCGTTCGTCGCGGCCGGCTCGATCGTCCTGTGCGTGACGGGCGCCGAGGCACTGTACGCCGACATGGGCCACTTCGGTCGCGCGCCGATCACGCGCGCCTGGTTCGTGCTCGTCTTCCCCGCCCTCATCCTCAACTACATGGGGCAGGGCTCGCTCATCCTCAGCGACCCGAAGAACATCTCCAACCCGTTCTTCCTGCTCGCCCCCGAATGGGCCAAGCTCCCCCTCGTCATCCTCGCGACCGCGGCCACCGTCATCGCCTCGCAGGCCGTCATCTCCGGCGCGTTCTCCGTCGCCCGCCAAGCGGAGCGCTCCGGCTACCTGCCGCGCATGACGGTGCGTCACACCGGCGAGGAGGAAGAGGGCCAGATCTACATCCCCGGCGTCAACTGGGTGCTGTTCATCGGCGTCATAACGCTGCTGCTCGCGTTCCGCAGCTCCGAGAAACTCGCCGTCGCCTACGGCCTCGCCGTGACGGGCACGTTCCTCATGACGACGACACTGTTCCTCGTCTACGCGCAGAGCACGCTCAAGTGGCCCAAGTGGCGCCTCGTCGTCCTCGGCTTCTTCCTCTACCTGTTCGAGGGGATCTTCTTCACCGCCAACGTCGCGAAACTGTTCCACGGCGGTTGGCTGCCCGTCGTCATCGCCTGCGGCATCGGCCTGTCGATGCTGACGTGGCAGAAGGGCCGCGACATCGTCGCGCGCCGCCGCCACGACATCGAAGGCCCCCTCGACGACTTCGTGCGCTCCGCCCGCTGCGGTGACCTGCGCGAGGTCCCCGGCACCGCCGTGTTCCTCCACCCCGACCGGACGACGACGCCGCTCGCCATGCGTGAGAACGCCAACTTCAACCACGTCATCCACGAGAACGTCTTCATCGTGACGACGAAGAGCGCCAACGTGCCGCACATCGCACCGGAGGACACCGTCGTACTCGACCACCTCGGCAACGACTACGACCGCATCACCCACCTGACGCTGCGCTACGGCTTCCAGGACGACCAGGACGTGCCCGCCGCCCTGCGCATCGCCGCCGACCAAGGCGTCGACATCGACCCCGACACCGCCTACTACTTCGTCTCCGAGATCGGCCTCATCGACGCAGGCCGCCCCGGCATGTCGAAGCTCCGCAAACTGCTGTTCATGGCGATGAGCCACAACGCCGCCGTCCCCGCCGACTACTTCCGCCTCCCTAAGGAACGGACGGTGATGATGGGGGCTCAGATCCTTCTCTGATCCGCGAGCGGATCAGAGAAGGATCTGAGCCGTTCTCCCCGCGTGCTGTCGCACCGAATGAGCACGTGTCCGGGGCAAGCCTGCGCGCCCCGGACACGGCGAACCGGAAGACGAGCCGAGGAATTATCACCAGCCCCGTTCGGACAGGCGGTGGGGTTCGGGGATCTCGTCGACGTTGAGGCCGACCATGGCTTCGCCGAGGCCGCGGGAGACCTTGGCGAGGGTGTCGGGGTCGTCGTAGAAGGTGGTGGCCTTGACGATCGCTTCGGCGCGTTGGGCGGGGTTGCCGCTCTTGAAGATGCCGGAGCCGACGAAGACGCCTTCGGCGCCGAGCTGCATCATCATGGCTGCGTCGGCGGGCGTCGCGATGCCGCCTGCGGTGAACAGGACGACGGGCAGCTTGCCCTTCTCGGCGACCTCACGCACGAGGGCGTAGGGAGCCTGCATCTCCTTGGCCGCGACGTAGAGTTCGTCCTCGGCCATCGACGTCAAGCGGCGGATCTCGCCGCGGATCTTGCGCATGTGCGTCGTCGCGTTCGACACGTCGCCGGTGCCCGCTTCACCCTTGGAGCGGATCATCGCGGCGCCCTCGTTGATGCGTCGCAGCGCCTCACCGAGGTTGGTCGCGCCGCACACGAACGGCACGTCGAAGGCCCACTTGTCGATGTGGTTGGCGTAGTCGGCGGGCGAGAGCACCTCCGATTCGTCGATGTAGTCGACGCCGAGCGCCTGCAGCACCTGCGCTTCGACGAAGTGCCCGATGCGCGCCTTCGCCATGACGGGGATCGACACGGCCTCGATGATGCCGTCGATCATGTCGGGATCACTCATGCGCGAGACACCGCCCTGCGCGCGGATGTCCGCGGGCACACGTTCGAGGGCCATGACGGCGACGGCTCCTGCGTCCTCGGCGATCTTCGCCTGCTCGGGGGTGACGACGTCCATGATGACGCCGCCCTTGAGCATGTCGGCCATGCCGCGCTTGACGCGGTCGGTCGCCACGGCGGTGTTCTGTTCGGAGCCTGCAGAGCTCATGTGTTCGTCCCTCTTTCTGATGGGCGCCGCGGATGCGACGCGAGAGCCCACGCTAGCCCCGAGACGGGCATGAAGGAGACAGATGATCGTCGATGGCAGCTACCGGCCACGGCATGATGGGGCCGACGACGCCAGCCCGAACACGGCTGCTCCGGCAGAAATCAGCGCCACGCGTCGGTGCGACCGAGGCCGTGGACGCGGGTGGCAAACGTGACTTCTTCCGGCAGCTGCGTGCGTCCAGCCAGGTGCAACGCCCGGACGATCGCCTTGGCGCGTACGCGACGTACGTCGCGTACGGCCTCGTTGTGGAATCGGTAGGCGAGTTCGACGCGATCGCATGCGTCCGCGAGACGCTGACGGGCCCCGTCGTCACCCTCCGCGGGCGCGCTGCCTGGGACGTCAGGCACGGTGCTGATCGGGCGGCGCCCAGCTGCTTCCGCCCGCGACGCGGCGCCGTCCGTCGCCGACGCGTCACCCACGACGAGCGCAAGCGTCTGCGTCAGCGCCGTCTCGGCCTGCGCACGCTCGACGGGTACGCCGACCTGTTGCACGTCGTCCGTGATGAGGGCGCCGTCGGCGGCCTGCAGCGAATCGGCCGCCGACGAGGCGAGCAGCAGCGCGCTCGCCGGGTCGAGAGCGGTGGCCTGCGCGTACTCGGCCGCGGCCTCGGCGCGGCGCACGAGCTGCGCGTCGAGCGAGGCCAGCGACCCCTCGACGCGAGCGTGCAGCCGGTCGAGGCGCGCTGCGGTGTAGCTGAGATACCAGGCGAGCGCGAGCAACAGCGCGACGACGACGGCGACGTCGGCCCACACGCCGCTCATGATCGGCGTCCCGCCACCGCGGCGGCCGCGGCATGCGAACTGCGGACCGTCTCGTACGCGGAGATGACCTGCTGCCCGACGGCCGACCAATCGTAGAGCCGCGCGCGCTCTCTCCCGGCCCGGGACAGGGCGTCACGCGCACCGCGGTCAGCGAGCACCCCCGTCACCGCATGCGCCAGCGCCGCCGCGTCGCCGGTGTCGAAGAGGACGCCGCAGCGGCCGTCGTCGAGCACGCGCGCGAAGGCCTCCAGATCGCTGGCGACGACGGGGGCGCCGGCGCTCATCGCCTCGATGAGGATGATCCCGAAGCTCTCGCCACCGATGTTGGGCGCGACATACGCGTCGCACGACGCCAGCAACGACGCCTTCTCGGCGTCGCTGAGCAGCCCGAGGAACTCGACGTGACCCTCAGCCGAGGCGGGCACCTCCCGCCGCGCCGCGTCGACGTCACCCGGCCCCGCGACGAGGACGCGCACCCCGGGGTGCGCCCGGGCGATGAGCGGGACGGCGTCGAGCAGAACGCGCAGGCCCTTGCGCGGCTCCCCCATGCGTCCGAGAAAGGCGATCGTCGGGCGCTCGCCCCCATCCTGCCAGCGCGCCTCGGGGCGAGCCGTCGCGAACCGGTCGACGTAGACGCCGTTCGGCACGAGCGCGGCGTCACCGCCGAGATGGCGCGCGACGGTGTCCCGCGCGGCGCGCGAGACGGCGATGCGCCCGGTGATCTTCTCCAGCGCCGGGCGCAGGAACGGTTGGGCGAGCTGCAGCGCGCGCGAACGCTCGATCGAGGTGTGGAACGTCGCGACGACCGGCCCGTCGTACGTGCGCAGCGCGAGCAGCGACACGCTCGGCGTCATCGGTTCGTGGACGTGCAGGACGTCGAAGTCGCCGCGCTCCACCCAGCGCGCCGTCCGGCTCGCCGCGACCGGACCGAACGCCAGGCGCGCGACGGAACCGTTGTAGCGGATGGGCATCGCTCCCCCGGCACTCGTCACGTACGGCGCACCCGCGTCGTCACCGTCGCTCGGCGCGAGGACGCTGACCTCGTGCCCTTCTGCGAGCAGGTACGTCGCGAGGTCGCGCACGTGCAGCTGCACACCGCCGGGCACGTCGAACGAGTACGGGCTGACGAGGCCGATCCGCACCGCTCAGCCCCGGCGCGCGTCGAGGTCGCGGACGAACACGCGCTGCATCATGTGCCAGTCCTGCGTGTGCTCGCGGATGGCGCCACCGAGCGCGTCGGCGCACGCCTGGACGGCGGTCTGCACGTCGGCGCGGGCATCATCGGTGTGGGCGATGTCGACCGCCGGGTGGAAGCGGATGTCGATGCCCCAGCCGCTGCCGCCGTCGCGCCGGCGGTAGGTGATCGTGATCGGCACGAGTGCCGCACCGGTGCGTCGGGCGATGACGGCGGGGCCGGCAGCGAGGCGGGCCGGCTCGCCGCACAGGTCGACCGTGACGCCGCGGCTCGTGAGGTCGCGATCCGACAGCAGCGGCGCGAACGCACCCGGTTCGCGCACGAGCGTCTCGACCTGGCCGAGGACGTTCTCGCCCTTGGTCAGCGGGATGATCGTCATGCCCAGCTCTTCGCGGAAGTGCAGGAACGCGCGGAAGAGAGCGTCGGGCTCGAGTCGCTCGGCGACCGTCGTCACGTGCGCGAGCTGTGTCGCCGACCAGGCGCCCGCGAGATCCCAGTTGCCGAGGTGGCCGAGGTAGGCGACGACGCTGCGTCCATCGGCGAGCATGCTGCGGGTCGCCTCGAGTTCACCCGAGGTGGTCACCCTCTCGGCGATCTGCTCGCGTGTCAGCGACGGCAGTCGGAACGCCTCGCACCAGTAGCGCAGGTACGAGCGCACGCCGGCGGCGACGAGCGCGTCGAGGGCTGCGTCGTCGAGTTCGGGGCGCGCGATCGCGTAGTTGGAGCGCATCCGCGCGACGCTCGGGCCGCCGCGGCGCGTCGTGACGTCCGCGATGACGTCGAAGAGGCGGTGGGCGGCGCGCTCGGGCAGCGCCCGCACGCCCCACCAGGCGCCCTTGAACGCTGCGACGGTGACGGCGTCGCGGGCGCGCGTCGTCAACCCCTCGGCGGCCACGCGCTCAGCCCTCGAACGGCTTGGCGAGGGCCTGCTTCCGCACCATGAGCATGCGCTGCACGACCGTGATGAACGATGCGACGGCGAGCAGCGTGAGCACGACGGTCAGCACGATCTCGGGCAGGAACCAGCCGACGAGGCCGGTCGTGACGAGCACGGCGACGAGACGGTCGGCGCGCTCGGCGATGCCGACGTTCGCCTGCATGCCGAGACCCTCGGCCCGGGCCTTGGCGTAGGAGACGACCGAGCCGAGCACGAGGCACGCGAGCGCGAGGCACGCCATGAGGAAGTTGTCGCCCTTGCCCGCGTAGTACAGGACGAGGCCGCCGAAGATCGCGGCGTCACCGACGCGGTCGAGCGTCGAGTCGAGGTAGGCACCCCACGTCGACGAGCGGCCCGACAGGCGCGCCATGTTGCCGTCGAGCATGTCCGAGAAGACGAAGACGGTGATGAACAACGTGCCGACGAGGAAGTCGCCGCGCGGATAGAACCACAGTGCACCGAACGCGACACCGACGGTGCCCACGATCGTCACGACGTCGGGGCTGATGCCGAGACGCAGCAGGAGCTGGGCGATGGGCCGGAAGATGGCGGAGAAAAACGCGCGCGCGTACTTGTTGAGCATGGTGGTTCAACTGTAGCGGTTCGATATACCCGTTCGAGGCAGCGCACTGCCCGTGGTGCCCGGTGTCAGTCGTTCGGCCAGTTCGCGACGATGCGCTGACGGCTGTCCTCGAGCAGCACCGGCAGCGCCTTGGTGCGCCCGATGATCGGCATGAAGTTCATGTCGCCACCCCAGCGCGGCACGATGTGCTGATGCAGGTGCGCGGCGACGCCGGCACCTGCGACGTCACCCTGGTTCATCCCGAGGTTGAACCCGCCCGGGTTCGACGCGGCCTTGAGGGCACGCACCCCGGCCTTCGTCAGCTTCGTGAACTCCTCGGTCTCGTCGTCGGTGAGGTCGATGTACGAGGCGACGTGACGGTACGGGCACACGAGCAGGTGGCCCGGGTTGTACGGGAACAGGTTCATCACGACGAAACAGTGCTCACCACGGTGGACGATGAGGCCGTCGGCGTCGGTCTTCGTAGGCGACGCGCAGAACGGGCAGTCGTGGCCGGCGTCCTTTGTCGGACGCTCGCCCTCGATGTACGCCATGCGGTGCGGCGTCCACAGCCGCCCGAACCCGTCGGCCTCGCCCGCGAAGGCGCCGGCTTGCTCGATGAGGATGTCGTCCTGCGAATCAGTGTTGAACTCGTCGACCATGGCCCGATCCTAGAGCCCCGCCTGCCTCGACGCAGCGGCCGCGGGTGGGCTCGCGCGCACCATGCACCCCGGGTGAGCGGTCTCAGACCGCCGCGATCTCGCGCAGACGCGCCGGGACAATGGTTCGGTCGGCTTCCCCCGCGTGCGCGACGTCGCCGACACGGCCCGCCAACGTCCGCGCGACCTCGGCCGCGTCGCCGTCACCGACGACGGCGACGATGCTCGCCAGCCCGGCGAGGCCCGTGACGGCGTCCTCGAGGTCGAGCCAGTCGTCGTCATCGAGGCCGGCCGCCGCCCCCGGCCATGCGACCGAGGCGGCCATGACGCCGTCACGAGCCCACTGCTCGACAGCGTCGCGCGCGAGGGCGCCGTCAGCACCGAGGTGCAGGACGACGGCGTTCGCGACCGGTTTGGACGGGCAGGCGATGCAGCGCTCGCGCTGATCGAGCGCCCAGATGACGTCGTCGCTCATGACGCACGCTCCGCATCGCGGCGGGCGTCGAGGCCGAACGGCGCCACACGCTGCATGTGACGTTCGTCCGGCGGGCCGAAGCCGGCCCGTTCGTACAGCCTGCGGGCACGCGGACGGGCGTTGAGCATCATTCGCGCGACGTCGTGCGCGTCGGCCCAGGCGTCGACGATCCGCAGCATCCGCTCGGCCAGGCCCTGGCCGCGCGCCGACGGCGTGACGAAGACGACCGCGATGTAGAGCGACGGCTGCGCCGGCCGAGCCAGCGCCGGGGGCCGGTGCACGAGCGACGTCTGCACCATGCCGAGAGCCGTCCCGTCAGCACTCGAGGCGAGCCACGTCGGCAGATCGTCGTAGTGCGCGAGCCAGTGATCGGCATACTCGGTGATGAAGCCGGAGCGGTTGCTCTCCCCCGCCTCGAGGTCCATCTGCAGACGCAGCGCCGCGCAGGCGAACGCGTCTTCGCGGCGCGCGCGGACGATCGTCGGTGTCATGGCAACAGTCAAGCACGGCATGAGGGTCGTCGCCCGTAGGCGCGTCGCGTCAGCACGGGGCCGCGACCGGAATGTGAGACAGCATTCCCGCCTGATGACACCACCCGGCCTAGAGTGGCCGCAGGTCACGAGCGTCAGCGTCAAACCCCGGTTTGCTGGCCGGCAACCCTCCCACCGCGGCGGGGTGCTCCGGGTGACGACCTGGCCCGGCGCCGAGCGCGTCCGGGCAAGCGCGGAGGGATTCCCCTTCGGGCACCACACGTACGGTGCGCCGCCCGTGCGTCCACGCACTCCTCAAGAGGGACATCATCATGAGCTCCGAGAACTGGGCCTTCGAGACCAAGCAGATCCACGTCGGCCAGAACGTCGACGGCGACACCGGCGCCCGGGCGCTGCCGATCTACCAGACGACGTCGTTCGTCTTCGACTCCGCCGAGACCGCGGCCAACCGCTTCGGCCTGTCGGATCTCGGCCCCATCTACACGCGCATCGGCAACCCGACGGCGCAGGCGGTCGAAGACCGCATCGCCGCGCTGGAGGGCGGCGTCGGCGCGTTGCTGCTCGCGTCGGGTCAGGCGGCGACGACGTTCGCCATCCTCAACGTCGCTCAGGCCGGCGACCACATCGTCGCCTCGTCCGCGCTGTACGGCGGCACGTACAACCTGCTGAAGTACACGCTCAAGCGACTCGGCGTCGAGACGACGTTCATCGACAACATCAACGATCTCGACGAGTGGCGCGGCGCCATCCGCGACAACACGAAGCTGCTGTTCGGCGAGACGCTGAGCAACCCCGACCAGAAGGTGCTCGACGTGCGCGGCCTCGCCGACATCGCCCATGACGCCGGGGTGCCGCTGTTCGTCGACAACACCGTCGCGACGCCGTACCTGCTGCGCCCGATCGAGCATGGCGCGGACGTCGTCATCCACTCCGCGACGAAGTACCTCGGGGGGCACGGGACGTCGATCGCCGGCGTGCTCGTCGACGCCGGCACGTTCGACTACGCCGCCGACCCGGCGAAGTTCCCGCAGTTCAACGAGCCGTCGGAGAGCTACCACGGTCTCGCGTTCGCCCGCGACCTCGGCGTCGGATCGCCGCTCGGCGCGAACCTCGCCTTCATCCTCAAGGCGCGCGTCGAACTGCTGCGCGACCTCGGCGCGGCCGTCTCCCCGTTCAACGCGTTCCTCATCGCGCAAGGCCTCGAGACGTTGTCGCTGCGTGTGGAGCGACACGTGGAGAACGCGAAGAAGGTCGTCGAGTTCCTGAAGTCGCAGCCGCAGGTCGAGACGTTGTTCTACGCCTCCGACCCGTCGAGCCCCTACAAGGAACTCGCCGACCGCTACCTGCCCGCCGGCTCCGGCGCCGTGCTGTCGTTCGAGATCGCCGGTGGCGTCGAGGCGGGCAAGAAGTTCGTCGACGCCCTCGAACTGCACTCGCACGTCGCGAACATCGGTGACGTCCGTTCCCTCGCCATCCATCCTGCGTCGACGACGCACTCCCAGGGCAGCGACGAGGACCGCCGCGGCGCCGGCGTGACGCCCGGCCTCGTGCGGTTGAGCGTCGGCATCGAGAACTCCGCCGACATCATCGCCGACCTCGAGAAGGGCTTCGCCGCAGCGAAATGACCATGCGCTGAGGTGGGTCCCCGCGACGGGTGACGCAGCCGGGTTTCGTACCCCGAGCGTGGTCATCCGGCCGTGTCGAACGCCGGCCCTCGGGTGCACATGCCAACACACGAGCGCGCCCCCGAACCGCGAGGTTCGGGGGCGCGCGTCGTCGTCGCGGCAGGAGTCAGCCGGCCGTCGGGTCAGTGTTCTGACGTTCGGTGATGACGCGGGTGATCTCGGCGATCGCGTCGGCCACCGGCACGCCGTTCTTCTGCGACCCGTCGCGGAAACGGAACGAGACGGCGCCGTTGTCGCGGTCCTCTTCACCGGCGATCAGGATGAACGGCGCCTTCGACTTGGACGCGTTGCGGATCTTCTTCGGGAAGCGGTCGTCGCTCATGTCGACCTCGACACGCACGCCGGCTTCGCGCAGCTTGATCGCGACGTCCTGCAGGTAGTCGTAGTACTCCTCCGCGACGGGCACAGCGAGCACCTGAACCGGCGCGAGCCACGCCGGGAACGCGCCCGCGTAGTGCTCGACGAGCACGCCGAGGAAGCGTTCGATCGAGCCGAACTTCGCCGAGTGGATCATGACGGGCTGCTGGCGCGAACCGTCCGCCGCCTGGTACTCGAGGCCGAAACGAGCGGGCTGGTTGAAGTCGTACTGGATCGTCGACATCTGCCAGGTACGGCCGATGGCGTCGCGCGCCTGCACGGAGATCTTCGGGCCGTAGAACGCGGCACCGCCCGGGTCCGGCACGAGCTCGAGGCCGGACTCGAGCGCGACGTCCGACAGCACCTTCGTCGCGATGTCCCACTGTTCGTCGGTGCCGATGAACTTGTCCTTCTTGTCCCCGTCGACGTCGCGCGTCGAGAGCTCGAGGTAGAAGTCGTTCATGCCGAAGTCGCGCAGTAGGCCGAGGATGAAGTCGAGCAGGTGCTTGATCTCTCCCGGCGCCTGTTCGGGCGTGACGTAGCTGTGCGAGTCGTCCTGGGTGATCATGCGCACGCGCGTCAGACCGGAGAGCACGCCCGACTTCTCGTCGCGGTACACCGTGCCGAACTCGAAGAAGCGCAGCGGCAGCTCACGGTAGGAGCGCCCACGCGAACGGAAGATCTCGTTGTGCATCGGGCAGTTCATCGCCTTGAGGCGGTAGTTCTGCCCGTCGACGTCGAGGGGCGGGAACATCCCGTCCGCGTAGTACGGCAGGTGACCCGAGGTGTAGAAGAGGTCTTCCTTCGCGATGTGCGGCGTGCCGACGTAGGAGAAGCCCTCCTCGATGTGACGGCGGCGGACGTAGTCCTCCATCTCACGCTTGATGATGCCGCCCTTGGGGTGGAACACCGGCAGGCCGGGGCCGATGTTCTCGGGGAAGCTGAACAGGTCGAGCTCGGCGCCGAGCTTGCGGTGGTCGCGCTTCTCGGCCTCGGCGAGGCGCTCGAGGTAGGCCTTCAGCTCGTCCTTCGTCGGCCACGCAGTGCCGTAGATGCGCTGCAGCTGCGGGTTCTTCTCGCTGCCGCGCCAGTACGCGGCGGCCGAACGCATGAGCTTGAACGCGTTGCCGAGCACCTTCGTCGACGGCACGTGCGGGCCGCGGCACAGGTCGCCCCAGGCGACGGTGCCGTCGCGGCGGACGTTGTCGTAGATCGTCAGCTCACCGCCACCGACCTCGGCCTCCGCGCCCTCGGCCGCATTCGCAGCGTTGCCCTTGAGGCCGATGAGCTCGCACTTGTAGGGCTCGTGCGCCAGTTCTTCGAGGCCCTCGGCGTCGGTGATGACGCGGCGGTTGAACGTCTGGCCCTCGTTGACGATCCTCTGCATCGCCTTCTCGAGCTTCTTGAGGTCGTCGGGCGTGAACGCCTCGGCGACGTCGAAGTCGTAGTAGAAACCGTCGGTGACGGGCGGTCCGATGCCGAGCTTCGCGCTCGGGTTGATCTGCTGCACCGCCTGCGCGAGCACGTGGGCCGCGGAGTGACGCAGGACGGCGAGGCCCTCGGGGTCCTGCGCGGTGACGGGCTCGACGGACGCGCCATCCGGGATCTCGCGGAACAGGTCGCGCAGTTCACCGTCGATGCGCATGACGAGGACGGCCTTGTCGCCGCCGAACAGGTCCGTGCCCGTCGTGCCCTGCTCGACCTCGCGTGGTTCGCCGTTGACGGTCAGGGTGATGTTCTCGGACACGGCTGTGCTCCTTGTTCGTGACGTGCAGACTCGGCCGCACACGTACGAATGGCACGGCCCGTGCCGCCAAGGCTACCGGGTGCCCCCCACCACCCCACGCCGAGCCGCCGGCACCACCCAGGCGTGACGTTGGTCGCCCGCGGTGATGCGAGGCGGCTGTTGCTGAGGATCTCCTACGAATGTGGACGTAGATCGCCGATGTGGACGAAAATCGCAGGTGGGTCAGGGGCCCGTACTCATCTGCGATTTGCGTCCACATTCGCGATTCCTCTACACCTCGGCGAGCGGCGTCCACACTCGCGAGGTTCGGCCGCCACTACCAACCTGGGTGACGGTCGTCGACGGCGCCGTGTCCAGCCGACGACCACATTGCCGTCCGGACGCGACGAGGCCGCCCACCATCCAGTGGGCGGCCTCCTCGATCGCGCCGAGCGTGCAACCTTCCTCGACCGATGCCGAGGTCTTGGTCGATCAGCGCCGATGTCCTGGTCGATCGGCGCCGACGTCTCGGGAGGTCAGTCGGTGCCGAACTCCATCGCCGCTTCGTCGAGTGCGAGAGCGTCGGCGTCGACGTTCGGGTTCGACGCGATCTGCTGCGCGCCACCGGGCTCGAGCTGGCCGACGAGGTCGGTCTGCGCCTTGCCCAGCCCGCCGCGTGCGGCGTAGAACTCGAGCTTGCCACGCGTGTCGGCGATGTCGAGGTTGCGCATCGTCAGCTGCCCGATGCGGTCGACGGGGCCGAATGCGGCGTTCTCGGTGCGCTCCATGGACAGCTTGTCGGGGTGGTAGGAGAAGTTGTCGCCCTGGGTGTCGACGATCGAGTAATCCTCGCCGCGACGAAGGCGCAGCGTCACCTCACCCGTGACGGCGGACGCCACCCAACGCCGCAGACCCTCGCGGATCATGAGCGACTGCGGGTCGAACCAGCGTCCTTCGTACAGCAGCCGCCCGAGGCGCCGTCCGTCGTTGTGGTACGCGGCGATGGTGTCCTCGTTGTGGACGGCGTTGAGCAGCCGTTCGTAGGCGATGAACAGCAGCGCCATGCCGGGCGCCTCGTAGATGCCGCGCGACTTGGCCTCGATGATGCGGTTCTCGATCTGGTCGCTCATGCCGAGCCCGTGGCGTCCGCCGACGGCGTTGGCCTCCTGGAACAGGGCGACGACGTCGCCGCCGAAGTCGTCACCGTTGATCGCGACGGGCAGCCCCGATTCGAAGCGGATGACGACGTCCTCGGTGTCGATCTTCACCGCGTCGTCCCAGTACGCGACACCCATGATCGGCTTGACGATCTCCATCGACTCGTCGAGGTGCTCGAGCGTCTTCGCCTCGTGCGTCGCGCCGAGGATGTTGGCATCCGTCGAGTAGGCCTTCTCCGCCGAGTCGCGGTAGGGCAGATCGTGCGCCGTCAGCCATTCGGACATCTCCTGGCGCCCACCCAGTTCGCTGACGAAGTCGGCGTCGAGCCACGGCTTGTAGATGCGCAGGCCCGGGTTGGCGAGCAGACCGTAGCGGT
Source organism: Dermacoccus sp. CCH2-D9 (assembly GCF_001556795.1). Lineage (NCBI taxonomy): Bacteria > Bacillati > Actinomycetota > Actinomycetes > Micrococcales > Dermacoccaceae > Dermacoccus > Dermacoccus sp. CCH2-D9. Next base: position 6,300 of record NZ_LSJT01000092.1, on the reverse strand, counting down.
AGAAACGCTCGATGTCGTTGCCCTTGAACGTCGAGCCGTCGCCCCAGATCGACACGCCGTCGGCCTGCATGGCGCGCACGAGCAGCGTGCCCGTGACGGCGCGACCCAGCGGCGTCGTGTTGAAGTACGTGCGCCCGCCGGAGCGGATGTGGAACGCGCCGCACGCAATGGCGGCGAGACCCTCCTCGACGAGCGCCTTCTTGCAGTCGACGAGACGCGACAGTTCGGCGCCGTACTGGCCGGCACGGCCCGGGATGCCTTCGATGTCGTCCTCGTCGTACTGGCCGAGGTCGGCGGTGTAGGTGCAGGGGACGGCGCCCTTGTCGCGCATCCAGGCGACGGCCACGGAGGTGTCGAGGCCACCGGAGAAGGCGATGCCGACGCGTTCGCCGACGGGCAGGGAAGTCAAGACCTTGGACATGCCTTCAGAATACCCCGACTGAGTAGTTATGCCAAAACAGTGCATAACTACTCAGTCGGCAGGCCTGGGGAGGCGGGACGACGCGCCGGCGCCCCGCAGCGCGAGCCTGGCACCCACGTGTGCACCGACCCGACTACCCGACCTAGGCGCGCCATCGATCGCTCAGCCGCCGATGGCGCTCATCGGCCGCGGCGGCTGGAGGAATCCGGGTTCGTCGATGCCGTGGCCGGGTTGCTTGCCGGCGAGGCAGGCTCGGATGCGGGCGCGGACATCGGCGTCCGTGCCACCGCTGCGCAGCACCGAGCGCACGTCGGTCTCGCCGCGCGCGAACAGGCACGAGCGCAGCTGGCCGTCGGAGGTGAGCCGCAGCCGGTCGCACGCGCCGCAGAACGGCATCGTCACGCTCGCAATGATGCCGACGCGGCCCGGGCCTCCGTCGACCTCGTACAGCTCGGCCGGGGCGGCGCCGCGTCCGGGCAGCGCGTCCAGTGAGTGCGTGCGACGCAGCAGGGCGAGCGTCTCGGCAGCTGTCACCATCTCGGCGCGGTTCCACACGTGCCCGCCGTCGAGCGGCATCTGTTCGATGAAACGCAGTTCGTGCCCCTCAGCGAGGGCCCAGTCGAGCAGTGCGGGCGCCTCGTCGTCGTTGACGCCGCGCAGCAGCACCGTGTTGATCTTGATCGGCGCGAAACCGGCGCAGCGCGCCGCGTCGAGACCGGTCATGACGTCGTCGAGTCGATCCCGACGGGTCATGGTCGCGAAACGCGAGGGCGAGAGCGTGTCGAGGCTGACGTTGAGTCGCGCCAGGCCCGCGTCGCGCAACGGTTTCGCCAACTGCGCGAGCCGAACGGCGTTCGTCGTCATCGACAACTCGGGGCGCCCGCCCGGCCCCTCGAGTGCCGCCAGGCGTTCGACGAGGTCGACGATGTCGGGGCGCAGTAGCGGTTCGCCGCCCGTGAGGCGGATCTCGTCGATGCCGGCCTCGACGGCGATGCGAGCCACCGTGACGATCTCGTCGCTCGCCAACAACGTGTCGCGCGGCGCGAGCGGCACACCCTCGGCGGGCATGCAGTAGGTGCAACGCAGATTGCACTTGTCGGTCAGCGAGATGCGCAGGTCACGATGCACGCGCCCGAACGAGTCGACGAGCGGACCGTCATCCGAAACGCCTGCAGCGGTGGAGAGTTCGCCGCGCAGGGCACGGCGCACGCGGGGTGTCGGCAGCTCGATCATGACGGCAGCCCGGACCACACCGCGCTGCCGTCGCGCAGGTGTTGCTGCTTCCACAGCGGAACGTCGTGCTTGATGCGGTCGACCAGTTCGCCGCACACCGTGAACGCCAGCGCACGATGCGGCGAGCTGACGGCGGCGACGATGGCGCTCTCCCCCACCGCGACACGTCCGATGCGGTGGCTGACCGCCACGCGTGTCTCACCGTCCGGATCCAGCTGCGTGACGACGGCCTCCGCCACCTCGCGCAACGTCGCCGCGGCGCTCGGGTGCGCGGTGTAATCGAGCGCGACGACCTCGCCGTCAGCCTCCGGGTCGTGGTTGCGTACCGTCCCGACGAACGTCACGCACGCGCCCTGACGTGCGTCGTCGACGGCGCGCGCGTGGGCGTCGACGTCGAGGTGCGAGTCGGTGACGGCGGCGAGCAGGACGGGCATGGGCGCTCCTTCCATCGGTGGCCCAGCGGTGTCCGCGGGACGCAAAAAACGCGGAATCCGATGATTCCGCGTCCTGATGGTGGATGTAAAGGGACTCGAACCCCTGACCTCTCGCGTGTGAAGCGAACGCTCTAACCAACTGAGCTATACATCCGTGTGGTGCGCGGGAAACACTAGCCCACGGCGTCGATGAACACCAAACGGGCCGGTGCGTCAGCCGCTGAGCCCCGGCACGTCGTCGAGCCAGTTCTCGGCGAAGTCCGGCAACCATCCCGGCACTCCGGACACCGCGAACATCACCCAGAAGATCGCGACGACGAGCGCGAACGTCGCGAGACCGGCCAGCGCCTGCGCCCACCAGCCCTTGCGTTCGAGCCAGTCCCACCACGCTTGCACCTTCGCGCGCACCCAGCCGAGCAGCCGCTGCGCGCGCTCGAACTCGCTCGCCCAGATGCCGAGGCCGAGGAAGATGACGAGCCAGCCCGGCCCCGGAAACGGCAGCAGCACGATGCCCACGATGACGACGATTGCGCCGAGCACACCGACGCCGATGCGGTACAGTCGCGCGCTCTTCGGGTTGGCGCGGATGCGTCGACGCCACTCCCAGTCGTGCTCCTCGCCCTGCCCGGGCTCTCGAGAATCGCGGGAATCAGCGTCGCGGGCGGAGGTCGTCGAGCTCATGAGAGCCAAGCCTAACGGGGGGGCGCCTGAGCCGACCATTCCAACGCCGCGCGCGGGAGACTTCACGGCCGAGCGTGAACCGACGTCAACCGACGTCAACCGCCACGACATCGCGCCGTCGCGTGTCGAGGGAACCCCGCGCCGAGGCAAACCCGGCGGGAACCCGCCGTCAGCCGAGCAGCTCGCCCTGACGCTCGGCGAAGATCGCCGCGATGCGCGAGGTCATGGGTCCGGGGGTGCCCTCGTCGCACAGCGCCCGGTCGTTGATGGCGTGCACGCCCTGCACGTCGCGTGTCGAGGAGGTGACGAACGTCTCGTCGCATTCGTCGAGCACGTCGAAGCTCAGGTGTTCCTCGGCGATCTCGACGCCGGCCTCGCGCGCCCACTCGATCGTCAGCGCGCGCGTGATGCCGGCGAGCGGGCCGTCCTCGAGCGGCGGCGTGACGACGCGCTCACCGAGCACGACGAAGATGTTCGACCCGGTGCCCTCGCACAGGTTGCCGAGCGTGTTCGAGAAGATCGCCTCGCTCGCGCCGGCCTCCTTGGCCGCGGCGAGCGCGACGACGTTCTCCGCGTACGACGTCGTCTTCAACCCGGCGACGGCCGAGTTCTCGTTGCGCGTCCAGCGCACCGTCGCGACCTTCGTCGTCGGCGCGGGTCGCGGCACGGCGCCCGCCGTCACGATGTACGTCTGCGGGGCGTCGCCGCGATCCGAACCGAGTGGGCCGACGCCGCCGGTCACGGTGTAGCGCAGGCGCCCGAAGTCGATGTGCTCACCCTCGAGCACGGCCTTGACGCCCTCGTCGATGCGGTCGCGATCGAGCTTCGGCAGGCCGAGGCCGGCGAGGCTGCGATCCATCCGATCATGATGACGCGACAACGCGAACACGCGGCCGCCGTCGATCTTGGCGGTCTCGAACACGCCGTCGCCGACGGTGATGCCGTGGTCGATCGGTGAGATGGCCGCGCCCTCGTCGACGCGGCGACCGTCGACCCAGATCCGGATGCTCATGGTGTCTCCTCCAGTGCCGCGCCCCGCGCAATGGCGAGCAGGCGATGTGCCTTCAGTTCGGTCTCATCCCATTCTGCCGTAGGCACCGAATCCCACGTGATCCCGGCGCCCACCCCGAAGTGGGTCGACGGAGACGATATCCCGTGCCCGTTCGCGGCCGCAGCCCCACCCCCGGCGAGTTTCTGCCAGAACGTACGGATGCCGACGGCCAGCTCCGCGGCGCCCCGATCGGCGTCGATCCACCCGATGGCGCCGCAGTACGGCCCGCGCGCCCCCACCTCGAGTGATTCGATGACGTCGAGAGCCCGCCGTTTCGGGGTGCCCGACACCGAGCCGGGCGGCCCCGTCGCGCTGAGCAGCCGCGCCCACGTCACGCCGTCACAGACCTCGCCCCACACCGTCGAGACGAGGTGGACGAGGCCGGGGTGCTGTTGCATCTCGAGCAGCGGATCGACGCGCACCGAGCCGGGCACACAGACACGTTGCAGGTCGTTGCGCACGAGGTCGGTGATCATGACGTTCTCCGTCACGTCCTTCGCGAGCATCGTCTCCGGACACGTCGACGTGCCCTTGATCGGCGCGGAACTGATGACGGCGCCCTCGCGCGCGAGGTACATCTCCGGCGAGGCACTGACGATCTGCGGCAGGCCCGCGATGTCGATACGCGCGGCGTGACGCGCCGGGTTGTGGGCGAGCACGCCGTGGAACAGGACGTCGAGGTCGAGCGCGGCGTCCGTCGTCAGCGTCCGACAGAGGTTGACCTGGTACACGTCGCCTGCCGCGATGTGCTCGCGGATCCGTTCGACGCCGTCGCAGTAGGCGTCGCGCGACAGCGACGATCGCCATTCGACGTGACATTCCGCGGGCCTTGACGGCGGCTCGGCCAGGGCCGCACTCCCCCGCCACGGCTGCGTCGGGTGCCACACCACCGATCGCATGCGCGCGGCCAACAGCTCGCCCTCGAACGTCTGCACGACGACGTGGAAACCGTGCTCGAGATCGTCGGGATCCGACGTCACCGCCTCGACGTCCCACGCCGTGACGTCGCGAAAGAGCGCACGATCCGTGCTGGCGGCGAGAGCGTCGATCACGAGAGGCCACAGTAGTCCGGCCGCGTCCCGCGCAGGCGGATGCGCCGCAGCGGATGAGCCCGGCCACGTGGCGACCTACCGAGGACGCACGCCCTCTGCCCGGACGCGGGTCACGGTCACGGATTCGCGGCGAGGAAAACGTACGCGAACAGCAGCACGAGCAGGATCCACCCGGAGAACCGCGTCGCGCGGCCCTGGACGATCGTCAGGATGCCGACGACGAGGCTGAGCACGAGCAGCACGATGTGCATGCTGCCGAGGCCCAGTTCAAGCGGTGACGACAGGAACGGCGACAGCGCCGCGAGCGTCGGGATCGTCAGGCCGATGCTCGCCATCGCCGAGCCGTACGCGAGATTGAGGCTGTTCTGAACGCGTCCAGCGCGCGCGTACTTCGCGGCGGCGAGCGTCTCCGGCAGCAGCACGACGAGGGCGATGACGACGCCGACGAAGCTCTGCGGGAAGCCCGCGGCGTCGACGGCCTGTTCGATCGACGGCGACAGCACCTTCGCCAGACCGACGACGGCGACGAGCGCCACGACGAGCAGGCCCAGGCTGACGAGCGCGGCGCGCGTCGACGGGGCCGGGCCGTGGGCGTCCTCGTCGTCGAGCGGCTTGCCGGCGCGGTCGACGGGCACGAAGAAGTCGCGGTGACGCACCGTCTGGGTGAGGACGAACATCGCGTACACACCGATCGAGCTGATCGCGGCGAACGCGAGCTGCGACGGCGAGAACTCCGGCCCGCTGCGGGCCGAGGTGAACGTCGGCAGCACGAGGCACAGCCCCGCGACGGTGACGACGCCCGCCAGCGCGGCCGCCGACCCTTCCGGGTTGAAGCGTGCCAACCCGCGGCGCCCCGCGCCGAGGAAGATGCACAGACCGGCGATGCCGTTGATCGTGATCATGAGCGCCGCGAACACCGTGTCGCGCGCAAGCGTCTCGACGCCGTCCTTGCCGGAGGCCATGAGGGTGACGATGAGCCCCACCTCGATGACGGTGACGGCGACCGCGAGGACGATCGAACCGAGCGGCTCGCCCACCTTTGCGGCGATGACCTCGGCGTGGTGGACGGCGGCGAGAACAGCGCCGAACAACGCCGCGGTGACGAGGACGGCGACGACGCCCGGCAGGCTGCGTCCCCAGGTGGCCGCGAGGACGACGGCTCCGAGGATCGGAGCCCACGTCGTCCACTGGGCGATTCCTGGTCGGTGCGTGGCTTCGGCGCTCATGCGCTCCCCTTGGATCGTGCGGCGGTCACGGACGCTGCGTGCTCGGCCCCTGCCTGAGGGAGACGGTTCCTGCGAGAGCGAGCCTCGATCAGTCTTGGCCGAATGTGCATCAAGGCCTCCGGCGACACGCCGAAGGCCTTGATGTGATGGTGGGCGATACTGGGTTTGAACCAGTGACCTCTTCCGTGTCAAGGAAGCGCGC
>NZ_LSJT01000091.1:0-1972 GCF_001556795.1 Dermacoccus sp. CCH2-D9 | reverse complement strand
CTGCCGACGAGCACGCGCTGGCCGTCGACGGTGGCGCTGACACCGCCACCCGGGTGGGCGGCGAAGGCGCTGGCTGCCGGCACCGTGCGTCCCGTCTGGCGGGCAGCATCGACCACGGCCCTGGCGAGCGGGTGTTCGGAGCCGGCCTCCACAGCCGCGGCGAGCAGCAGTGCCTGCGCGTCGTCACGTCCGTCGACGCCCTGCTGGTCGACCAGGCTGGGGCGGCCCTGGGTGAGGGTGCCGGTCTTGTCGACGACGAGGGTGTCGACCTTCTGCAGTCGTTCGAGGGCCTCGGCGTTCTTGACCAGCACGCCCTCGCTGGCGCCGCGCCCCACCCCGACCATGATCGACATGGGCGTGGCCAGGCCCAGCGCGCACGGGCAGGCGATGATCAGCACGCTGACGGCGGCCACGATCGCGAACGGAAGCCGCGGCTGCGGGCCCATGGCCAGCCACAACCCGAAGGTGGCCAGGGCGACGGCGATCACGACCGGCACGAACACCGCCGAGATCTTGTCGACCAGTCCCTGGATCGGGGCGCGGGACCGCTGCGCCTGGGAGACCAGGTCGACGATCCGGGCCAGGGTCGAGTCAGCGCCCAGACCAGTGGCCTCCACCACCAGGCTGCCGCCCTGGGTGATCGTGCCGCCGATGACCCGGTCACCGGGGCTCTTGTCGACCGGTACCGGCTCGCCGGTGATCATCGACTCGTCCACATACGCGTGACCATCGACCACGGTGCCGTCGGCCGGCACCTTCTCGCCCGGCCGCACCCGACACCGATCGCCCAGCTGCAGCTCGGCGGCCGGCACGTCGGTCTCGGTGCCGTCGGCCCCGATGCGGTGCGCGGTGGCCGGTGACAGGTCGAGTAGGGCGCGGATCGCGCCGGAGGTCTGGTCGCGGGCCCGCAGCTCGAGGACCTGGCCGAGCAGCACCAGGGTGATGATGACTGCCGCGGCCTCGAAGTAGGTGCCGACCCGGCCGTCCATCACCCGCATCCCGGATGGGAACAGCCCCGGCGCCAGCACCGCGACCACGCTGTACAGCCACGCGGCACCGACACCCAACGACACCAGGGTGAACATGTTCAGGTGACGGCTGACCACCGACTTCGCGCCGCGCACGAAGAACGGCCACCCAGCCCACCACACCACCGGCGTCGACAGGGCGAGCTCGAGCCACGGCGCGACGCTGCCGGGCAGCGCACGACCCAGCACCATGGGCACCATCACCATCGCCACCAGCGGCACGCTCAGCACCGCCGCCACCCGGAACCGGCGACGCATGTCGACGAGCTCCTGGTTCGGGCCTTCGTCGAGCCCGGCCAAGACCCGCTCCAGCGCCATGCCACAGATCGGGCAGTCACCGGGGCCATCGCTGCGGACCTCGGGGTGCATCGGGCAGGTCCAGTCCCCTGCAGCGACCGCACCGGCCACCACCGCCGGCTCGCCCATGGGGTGCTGGTGATCGGTCGGGTGGTCGTGGTGCTGGGCGGCCGGCGCGTCCCCGCCGTCGGCGGGTTGCAGGAACATCCCGCACTTGGGGCAGCGTCCCGGGTGGTCGCTGGTCACCTCGGGGTGCATGGAGCACGTGTAGTGGGTGGTGTGGTCGTGGGTGGCGGTGGCGGCCGGGTGGTTCATGGGGTGCTCCTCGAGACGGTACTGCCGGTGGATGGCGGGGCGGTGGTCAGTGCTGGGAGCCGTGATCCATCATGCGCATCATCAGCCACATCATGAGCATGCAGCCGATGGCGGGCACGAGGGCGGCCACGACACCGCCGGCGGCGAGGCTGGCACGTCCGGCCCACAGGTAGCCGACGACCACGAGCAGCATCGGGGCGCACATCAGCAGGTGCATCCAGTGGTGGGGCTTGCCGTGCTGGTGGGCCGCGCCGTGCTGGTGGGTGGTGCTGCTGGGGTCCTCGTCGGTCATGGGGCCGGTCAGGGGCTGGCGGGGGTCCTCGCCGAAGGAG
>NZ_LSJT01000090.1:0-4550 GCF_001556795.1 Dermacoccus sp. CCH2-D9 | reverse complement strand
CGTTTGGCCCGTGGGGCCGACGCGCGTCAGGATGGGGAACCGTGAAGACCGTCCTCGACGTCATGCGCCACCGGCGCGACAACTCGAGCCAGCCCCTGCGGCGTCACGACCACGCGCGCGTCACCGTCGTCCTCGAAGGCGGCAGTTCCCGCGCGGCCTACGGCGGCGGCATGGTGGCCGAGCTCGAGGCTCGCGACCTGCTCACGACCGTCGATGCGGTCTACGGCGCGTCGGCCGGAGCTCTCAACGGCGCCTGGCTGATCTGTGGCCGCGCCCGGGCCAATCTGCACGGCTGGTGGGCGCCGGAGAGCATGAATGCGACGATCCGCCCGTCGAACGCGCTGCGTCGCAAACCCGTCGTCGACACCGACGTCATCGTCTACGACCTGTACGAGAACGTCACGCCGATGGGGTTCGAGGAGATCCTCGCGAGCGATGTCGAGTACCACCCCATCGCCACCGACGCGGCGAGTGGCGACGCGGTCGACCTGGCGCCGATGATCCACGACAAGGCAAGCCTGCAGGACGCACTGCGCGCCACGGCGCGGCTGCCGGTTCTCGGCGGCGCACCTGTCGAGATCGACGGGCGACGTTTCATCGACGGCGGGATCGCGGAGAACATCCCCGTCGAGACAGCACTGGCCCAGGGCGCGACGCACGTGCTCGTGCTGCGCACCAAGGCGCCGTCGCTGGATCTGAGCCGCGACAAGGCGGTCGAGAAGCGACTCGTCGCGCGGTGGATGTCCCGTCACGCGCCCGGCGCGAGCGCGGCCTGGACGCGCCGCAACCTGCGCAAGCAGGAGCTCGAGCACCTCATGTCGCACGACGACCGGGTGACGCAGGTGGCGCCGCCCGCCGACGTCGCGCGCATCTCCGTCGTCGGCCGCGCTCAGGACGTGCAGCGACGTGCCGTCGAGGACGGTCAGCGCATCATGGCCGAGACCCTCGACGCCGCAGGGTTGTGATCGACGCCCGTAACCATGGGCGCTTTTCGGTCACATCTGCAGATGTGACCGAAAAGCGCACAAGGGGACGAGAATCGCCGATGTGGACGCCGTTCGCCGATGTGGACGGGAATCGCGGGAGGGTCAGCGCCCGGCGCGCGAGTTCGACGAGAACCCGGCTGCACCGCCGCTGCGACGAGCGCCGCCGGAGCGTCCTGCCGCACCCGAGCCACCCTGGCCACGCGCACCCGAACCACCACGCGAGCCACCCTGGCTCCGTGAACCCGAGCCACCGGACGGACGCCCGCCCGCCCGGTTGCCGTCGCGACCACCGGTCGCAGCGCCGCCGGAGCGTCCGCTGCCCTGGTTGTCACGGCCGGCGCCGTCCTGACCGCCGCGGCCGTCGCTCTGAGCGCCTCGGCCACCGGAGCGTCCTCCGCCCTGGTTGCGGCCGCCGGAGCGTCCGCCCTGGCCACGTCCGCCTTGACGCTGCTCGCCGCCGTCCTTCGGAGCCTTCTTGCGCGAGGGCTCCTGCACGGGTGCGGTGGGCAGTGCTGCGGCGACCTCGTCGGCGCTCATCGTGCGACGCTCACCGGGCGCGAGCTTCTCGAGCAGCGGGTGCGAGGCAGTGACGTTCGTCGTCGTTGCGTTGATCTTCGCCATGCGCAGCAGCGACTTCACGTCGCCGCGCTGATCCGGCGTCATGAGGGTGATGACGGTGCCCGCGGCGCCGGCGCGGGCGGTGCGGCCCGAGCGGTGCAGGTAGGCCTTGTGCTCGGTGGGCGGGTCGGCGTGGACGACGAGTGAGACGTCGTCGACGTGGATGCCGCGCGCGGCGATGTCGGTCGCGACGAGCGTCTCGACGGCGCCCGAGTGGAACGCGTCGAGGTTGCGCACGCGAGCGTTCTGCGACAGGTTGCCGTGCAGGTCGACGGCGGGAATGCCGCGGCCGGCGAGCTGCTTCGCGAGCTTCTTCGCGCCGTGCTTGGTGCGGGTGAACACGACCGTGCGTCCGGGTGCGGAGACGAGGTCGGTGAGCACGTCGATGCGCGAGTCGGAGTCGACGGCGAAGACGTGGTGCTCCATCGTCGCGACGGGCGACTGCGCCGAATCGGCCTGGTGCGTCACCGGGTTCGACAGGAACTTCTTGACGAGCACGTCGATGCCACCGTCGAGCGTCGCGGAGAACAGCAGGTGCTGCGCCTCGCGCGGCACCTTCGTCAGGATGCGTTTGACGCCGGGCAGGAAGCCCATGTCGGCCATGTGGTCGGCCTCGTCGAGGATGCAGACCTCGACGTCGGACAGGTCGCAGAAGCCCTGGCCCATGAGGTCTTCCAGACGCCCGGGGCACGCGATGAGGACGTCGACGCCCGCCTTGAGAGCCTTGACCTGCGGGTTCTGCCCGACGCCGCCGAAGACGGTCGTGTACGACAGCCCGGCCGCCGCGGCCAGCGGCTTGAGCGAGTCGGCGATCTGGTTGGCGAGCTCGCGCGTCGGCGCGAGGACGAGCGAGCGCGGGCGGTAGGCGTCGATCTCGTAGCGCGTCTCGTCGAGACGGGCGACGAGCGGCAGCAGGAACGCGAACGTCTTGCCCGAGCCGGTACGGCCGCGGCCGAGGACGTCGCGGCCCTTGAGCGAGTCGGGCAGCGTCGCGGCCTGGATGGGTGTCGGCGTGTCGATGCCGAGCTTGTCGAGGGTCTTGACGAGGACGGCGGGCACGCCGAGATCGGAGAACGAGGGCACAGATGACTCCTGGAGAGGTTGCATGGAAAGACGAACGATCGATGGTGAAAGCCCGCGCGGTGAATCCGCGCGTCGCAGGCGATCTCGCATCTCGACGATCGTCCGACTCTCATGCGCCACGCGTTCCCGAGATCGGAGGGCGTCGTTCGACGACGTGTGCTGCCCGTTTCGGCGCTGCCGCGCGCCGGGCGCACGACGAGCGCGGGGCGCTCCGATTCGAGGGGAGGCGCAGGGGCGAGTCGGCCACCTGCACGAAGCATCCAGTCTACGCGCAAAGGTTGCGAACCTTCACATGCCACTGTCACGGGCGTGGCATTCGTCGCATCATCGTGCTTGGCTGGAGGTCACCTATTCGCCCCTGGCGCCCGGCCCTCGCACCATGACGCTCGATGCACCACCCGAGCCAAGGACGCCTCCAGCACAAGGGATCTCCCATGGCAGCCATCCCCGTCGACGCGCCACGCGCCCTCGACGCCCATCGCCCGCTGAGCAAGACGTCGCTCGCCGTCGCGGGGTCGTCGACCGTCATCGAGTGGTACGACTTCACGCTGTACCTGTACCTGACGACGGTCATCTCGCGCGTCTTCTTCGGCGGCGGCACGAGCGGTACCGCATGGACGCTGCTGGTCTTCGCCGGCACCTACCTGATGCGCCCCGTCGGCGCCGCGTTCTTCGGCCATGTCGGCGACCGCATCGGGCGCAAGCCCGTCCTTCTCATCTCCATGGCCCTCATGACGTTGGCGATGCTCGCGACGGCCTGCCTGCCGACGTACGCCTCCATCGGGCCAATGGCGGGTTACCTGATGATCGCGCTGCGCGCCCTCATGGCGTTCAGCGTCGGCGGCGAGTACTCGGGCGTCATGACGTACCTCGTCGAGGGCTCCGAACCGCACCGCCGCGGCTTCGTCACGTCGCTGGCCTCCGCGGCGAGCGAGATCGGTGGCCTGCTGGCGGTCGGCCTCTCGGCGATTACGACGTCGTACTTCGTCGGTGACGACCTCGATTCCTGGGGCTGGCGCGTGCCGTTCTTCATCGGCGCGGCGATGGCTACGACGACCCTGTTCATGCGCTCACGCATGGAGGAGTCGCCCGTGTTCGAGGAGGAATCCGAGGCGGACAAGTCGAAGAACCCGCTCGTCGAGGTGCTCAAGACCGAGCCCGCCGCGGTGTGGCGTGGTTTCGCCATCTCGGCGCTCGGGTCGATCACGTACTACGTCGGCATCGGCTACGCGCCGACGTTCCTGCAGTCCGCAGGCAAGTTCAGCGAGTCCGACGCCCTGTGGCTCGGTACCGCGGCGGCGATCGCCGTCATCCTCGTGACGCCGCTGGCGGGCCTCGCCGCCGACCGCTTCGGCCGCCGTCCCATCCTGCTCATCTTCGGGGTTCTCGCGGCTGTGACGTCGCTGACGATGTTCCAGCTCATGGCGAACGGCTCGACGGGCGCGGCGCTCGCGGGCGCCCTCGTGCTCGCCGCCGTCGCGGGCGGGTGGAGCGCCGTGGCCGCGTCGGCCATCGCGGAGCAGTTCAAGTCGAAGGCCCGCATGTCGGGCATGGCGCTCGGATTCACGACGGCGACCGCCATCTTCGGCGGGTTCGCGCCGCTCGTCGGGCAGAAGCTCATCGACTCGACTGGTTGGGCACCCGCGCCCGGCGCGATGATCGCCGTCGTCGCGATCTGTGTGCTGCCCGTCGTGTGGTTCCAGAAGGAGACGGCCCCGAACGTGACAGAGGGCAACGCCACCAACGATCCCGCCTCCCCCACCCGTACGCCGTGACCATCTGCGATTCCTGGCCACATTCGCGATCTTCGTCCACCCCTGACTGTCAGCCTGGGTGTGAGTCACTCAGGAGGTGGGTATGCGC
>NZ_LSJT01000009.1:0-75089 GCF_001556795.1 Dermacoccus sp. CCH2-D9 | reverse complement strand
CCCTTCTGCGCTTTTCGTCCACATTCGAATGTGGACGAAAAGCGCAGAAGGGTACGTAGATCGCAGTTGAGTACGGCCGGGGCGTCAGGCCAGCTGCCAGCTGCGCTTGCTCAGGCCGTACCAGAAGCCGTCGACGGTGGTCTGCGCTGACGCCGACGCCGCTCCGTCCGGGTTGGCGGCGCCGAGCGCGACGTAGAGCGGTGCCCAGTGCTCGGTGCGCGGGTGCGCCTCATGGGCGGCGGGGGCCTTCGTCATGAAGTCGAACAGCGCGTCGAGGTCGCCGCTCGCCATCGTCTCGGCGGCCCAGTGGTCGAACTCCGACGACGGCGCTGGCGGGGCGTCGTCAGCGTCACCACTCGGACGGAACCACCGCAGGTTGTGGGTCGTGAACCCGGAACCGATGATGAGCGTCCCCGCGTCGCGCAGCGGCGCGAGCTTGCGGCCCAGCTCGAACAGCTCGACGGGGTCGAGCGTCGGCATCGACATCTGCAGGACGGGCACGTCGGCGTCGGGGAACATCTCGACGAGGGGGACGTACGCGCCGTGGTCGAGACCGCGTGATGGGTCCTGGTGCACGGGCCGCTCGGGTGTGCCGACGAGGCGGGCCACCGATTCGGCGAGTTCGGGCGCGGCGGGCGCATCGTACGTCACCTCGTAGTACTTCTGCGGGAATCCCCAGAAGTCGTAGGTGAGCCCGGCGCCGCTCGTCGACGACACAGTGACGGGCGCATTCTCCCAGTGCGCCGAGACCATGAGGATCTGCTTCGGCTTGGGCAGTTCCTTGCCCCAGGCGGCGAGTTCGGCGGTCCAGGTCGCATCGTCCGCGAGGGGCGGCGCGCCGTGGCTGAGATAGGCGACGGGGAGTCGGTCGTCGGTGGCCTGTGTCGAGGTGCTCATACTGACGAAACTAGTTGACGTATCAACTTTATTCCAGTGGGTCCTCGAGTAGCCGAAACACCGCTCTCGGCCGTCCTCGACATTCCGCTCCGCCCTCGGGCGTCGGTGCAGGGCAGCGCTGTGGGTGCGGGGCCGGGGCGGCGTCACGCGGCCGGACCCGTCACGTCTGGGTCGCGGTGCCCCTCCCGCGTCGCGACGGAGGTGCTCCCGCTGCCCCACGACCGGCTGTCGGTCCCGTCGGGTACGGTCTAGACGACCGCACGCGAAGGCGACGACGAATCCGTGGCCCGTGCGCGAACCGAAGGAGCACCCCAGTGGCGTCAGGCAAGAAACTCGTCATCGTCGAATCGCCCTCGAAGGGCAACAAGATCGCGTCTTATCTGGGCAGCGACTACGTCGTCGATGCCAGCGTCGGGCACATCCGTGACCTGCCGACGCCGAGCGAGATGCCCGCCGACATGAAGAAGGGCCCGTACGGCAAGTTCGCCGTCGACGTCGACAACGGTTTCGCGCCGTACTACGTCGTCGACGCGAACAAGAAGAAGAAGGTCGCCGAGCTCAAGCGCGCTCTGAAGGACGCCGACGAGCTCTACCTCGCCACCGATGAGGACCGCGAGGGCGAGGCCATCGCGTGGCACCTGCTCGAGACGCTGAAGCCGAAGGTGCCGGTCAAGCGCATGGTCTTCCACGAGGTGACGAAGGAAGCCATCCAGCGCGCCGTCAACGACACGCGCGAGCTCGACATGCAGATGGTCAACGCGCAGGAGACGCGCCGCATCCTCGACCGTCTCTACGGCTACGAGGTGTCGCCGGTGCTGTGGCGCAAGGTGCGTGCGGGCCTGTCGGCCGGGCGTGTGCAGTCGGTCGCGACGCGCATGGTCGTCGAGCGTGAGCGGGAGCGCATGGCGTTCCGCGCCGCGTCATACTGGGACGTCGAGGGCGAGTTCGAGGCGAAGTCGAGCCAGGCGTTCACCGCCAAGCTGACGGGCGTCGACGGCGAGCGGGTCGCCTCCGGCCGCGACTTCGGCGACGACGGGCGCCTCAAGAGCTCGGGCGTGCGCCACCTCGACGGTGCGGCGGCCGAGAAGATCGCTGAGGCGACGCGAGCCGGCCACGCCGAGGTCAGTGCCGTCAGCGAGAAGCCGTACTCGCGCAAGCCGAGCGCGCCGTTCATCACCTCGACGCTGCAGCAGGAGGCCAGCCGCAAGCTGCGTCTGGGCTCGAAGGACACGATGCGCGTCGCGCAGCGCCTGTACGAGAACGGCTACATCACGTACATGCGTACCGACTCGGTCGCCCTGTCCGAGCAGGCCATCAGCGCCGCGCGTCAGCAGGCGCGCGACCTGTACGGCGCCGAATACGTGCCGGACGCTCCCCGCCGATACGCGGGCAAGTCGAAGAACGCGCAGGAGGCGCACGAGGCGATCCGCCCGGCCGGTGATCGCTTCCGCACGCCCGCCCAGGTCGCCGGTGAGCTGCGCGGCACCGAGTTCGCGCTGTACGAGCTGATCTGGAAGCGCACCGTCGCCTCGCAGATGGCGGACGCGAAAGGTTCGACGGCGTCGGTGAAGGTCGCCGTCGGGGTCGAGAGTTCGGGTATCGCCAAGCGCGCCGAGTACTCGGCGAGCGGCACCGTCATCACGTTCCGGGGCTTTCTCGCCGCCTACGAGGAGGGCCGCGACGCCGATCGTTACTCGAACGATGACGGCGAGCGTCGCCTGCCCAAGCTGTCCGAGGGTGTCGGCCTCGACGTGCTGCGCGCCGAGGCGTTGGGGCACGAGACGTCGCCGCCCGCGCGTTACACCGAGGCGACGCTGACGAAGGCACTCGAGGAGCGCGGCATCGGCCGCCCGTCGACGTACGCCGCGACGGTCGGCACGATCCAGGATCGCGGGTACGTGCGAACGCGCGGCAGCGCGCTCATCCCGACATGGCTCGCGTTCGCGGTGACGAACCTGCTCGAGACGCACTTCCCCAGCCTCGTCGACTACGACTTCACCGCCTCGATGGAGGAGGGGCTCGACCGCATCGCCGCCGGTGACGAGGAGCGCGCGGCCTGGCTCACGCGCTTCTACTTCGGCGACGAGGGTGAGTCGGCCGAGGGCCTCAAGCAACTCGTCGACGACCTCGGCGAGATCGACGCACGCGGAATCTCCACCATTCCGATCGGCGAGGGTCTCGTCGTGCGCGTCGGGCGGTACGGGCCGTACGTCGAGGAGGAGGTGCCGAACGGCATCGATCCGGCGACGGGTGAGGTCAAGGAGGGCTTCGACCCCGAGAAGGTCGGCGAGAAGCCGCGGCGCGCGTCGATCACGGATGACATCGCGCCCGACGAGATGACGCCTGCGAAGATCCGCGAGCTGCTCGACGCCTCCGACGACGACGGCCGCGTCCTCGGCACCGACCCCGAGTCGGGCCACGAGATCGTCGCCAAGTCGGGACGCTACGGCCCGTACGTCACCGAGGTGCTGCCGGAGGTGACGCCTGCCGACGGTGAGAAGCCGAAGAAGAAGGCGGCGAAGCCGAAGCCGCGCACGGCGTCGCTGTTCAAGGACATGGATCTCGCGACGATCGAGCTCGACACCGCCCTCAAGCTGCTATCGCTGCCGCGCGTCGTCGGCGTCGTCGAAGAGAAGGCGACGGCCGAAGACGGCACGGAGACGACGAAGCAGGTCGAGATCACCGCGCAGAACGGGCGCTACGGGCCGTACCTGAAGAAGGGCACCGACTCGCGCTCGCTCGAGAACGAGGCGCAGCTGTTCACGATCACGCTCGAGGAGGCCGAGGCGATCTACGCCCAGCCGAAGCAACGTGGCCGCGCCGCCGCGAAGCCGCCGCTCAAGGAGTTCGGCGCCGACCCGACGTCCGGCAAGCCCGTTGTCGTCAAGGACGGCCGCTTCGGCGAGTACGTCACCGACGGCGAGACCAACGCGACGCTGCGCAAGGACGACGACGTCGAGACACTGACGGCCGAGCGGGCCTACGAGCTGCTCGCCGAGAAGCGCGCCAAGGGCCCCTCGACGCGCAAGAAGGCCGCCAAGAAGTCGACGAAGAAGGCTGCGACGAAGAAGACCGCCGCCAAGAAGACGACGACGAAGAAGACCGCTGCGAAGAAGACGACGGCCAAGAAGGCCTGACGACTCGCAGCAGCGTCATGACGCCCCGGTTCGAGTGTTGCTCGAGCTGGGGCATCGTCTGTCAGCGGATGAACGCGTCGAACGCGGCGATGCTCGCGTCGCATGCGGCGGCGTCCCCGTCAGGGGTGGCGAGGTCGGTGAAGAGGTGGCCTTCGCCGGGTGCGACGACGTCGTCGAACGGCGCGCCCGAGGTGGTGACGGCGTCGCGCAGCGCGGTGACGTCGGGTTCGCTGATGAACGGGTCGACGGCATGGCGATGCACCTGGACAGGGACGCCGCTCCAGGTTCCGTCGCGCGGCGCTTCGACGTTGTGTAGGAGCACCGCGGCACGCGCGTCGGGTCGCTTCGCCGCGAACGCCTGAGCGAAGAACGCGCCGAGCGAGAAACCGGCGAGGACGGCGTCGGCGGGCGCGTCGTCGAGTGCCGTGCGCGCACGATCCATGAGGGCGCGAACGCCCACGGCGTCGCGGTGGGCGAGCCCGTCGTCGGTCGAGACGAACACGTGCCCGTCGTAGTAGTCGGGGGTGACGACGACGTGGCCGAGCCCGCGCAGGGCGTCAGCGAAGTCGAGGACGGCCGTGCGCAGGCCGAGCGCTGAGTGGAACAGGACGATGTGAGCCATGGTCCCAGTGTCGTTCTTGAACGTGTTCAAAACATGCGAGGATGGGTGAGAGATGCGGCGCCGATGGGCGCGGCAGGACGACCGGGAGAGACATCGTGGCGAAGATGCTCGGCGCAGGAATGACGGGGGCGGGCGCGTCGAGCGCCGGCTCGCTTTCGGGGTCGCGAACGTCCGTGTGGCACACGGGCGGGCGGGCCGCCGTCATCGGTGTGGGGTCTGTGGCGGCGGGTTTCGTCGTCTCGTCGGTCGCTGTCGCCGTCGCCTGGGTCCGCGGCCCTGCCGATGCCTACTCGCCCGCAAACTGGCTGAGTGACGCCGGGCTGGCGCTGGCGCTGCCGTGCGCCGTCATTGCGTGGGGCCTCGCGGCGTGGTCGTTGCACCTGACACGGGGGCTCACGATGGGGGCGCGGCAGTTCTCGCTCGTGCTGTGGGGCGCGGCGACGCCGTGCGTCTACGGCTTTCTCGCGATGCTCTCGTTCGGTGTGTTCGGTGGCGACTGGGCCGGTGGCGGGCTCTTCTGGTCGGCGACGACCCTGATCGGCTTCTGCATCTGGTTCGTCACGTTGACGCCGATGTTCATCATGCTCATCGCACGGCCTCTGCTCTCGCGCGACCCGGCGACGGTGCCAGACTTGCCCGGGGCCGCTGCGGTGAACGGTCGCGACGAGCGCGACGAGGACATCGAAACCGGGATGATTGGCGCGCGCGCCTGCCTGCGAGAGGTCTTTCGGCGCGAACCTTGACCCTGACGTGACGTGAGGCGATGGAGTGAGGTCATGACCGACGAACTGACGGTGGGGCAGGTGGCGGCACGTTTCGGCGTCACCGTCCGCACGCTGCATCACTACGACGCGATCGGGCTCGTGCGTCCGAGCGAACGTGGCTGGAACGGATACCGGCTGTACACGCCGGCGGACGTGCAACGCCTCGCTCGGGTCGTGCTGCTACGGCGCCTCGAGATGCCGCTCGCGGACATCGCCGAGGCGCTCGACGAACCGGCCGTGCTGGCGGCACTCCTCGTCGAGCACAGGGAAGCGGTCATGGCCAGGCGCGACGAGCTCGATGCGCTGGTCGACGCGATCGACACCGCACTCACATCGGAGGCAACCATGAGCAAATATCAGATCAGCAGCGCCGAGATGAAGGAGATCTTCGGCACCGGTTACGACGAGGCGTACGACGTCGAGGCGCAACAGCGTTGGGGTGGGACGGAGGAATTCGCAGAATCCCGGCGCCGCGCCAAGAGCTACGACAAGGCGACCTGGCATCGCATCAAGGCCGAGTCGGACGAGGTGTTGG
The DNA here is from genome assembly GCF_001556795.1 of Dermacoccus sp. CCH2-D9. Classification (NCBI taxonomy): domain Bacteria; kingdom Bacillati; phylum Actinomycetota; class Actinomycetes; order Micrococcales; family Dermacoccaceae; genus Dermacoccus; species Dermacoccus sp. CCH2-D9. The sequence continues at coordinate 69,134 of NZ_LSJT01000009.1, read as the reverse complement.
CGGCATTCGCCACGGCGATGCGTGACGGCGCGGCACCCGGCAGCGCGCAGGCCGACGCCGCAGTTCAGGCGCACCGCGACCAGATCGAACGCTGGTTCAATCCGGTGCCTCTGCCGATGCTCCGGGGGATGGGCGCCATGTACAGCACCGACCCACGCTTCGCGCAGACCTACGACGACGTCGAGCCCGGCCTTGCCGCGTACGTCACGGAGGTGATCGCCGCCTACTGTGACAGCCGGGGCTGACGGTCGACACGCGTCCCTCTCGCCGGGGCCGTGCTGCCGGCGGGCGTGGACCGCTGCCCGACTTTTGTGCATCTGCACGAGGAATGTGCCGCATATTCCTCGTGCAGATGCGCAAAAGTCGCGCAGCTGGCAGGCGGCGCTTGTCGCGACCCCGTACGGTGGCCCAGCGACGCTCCCCAGCAGGCGATTTCTGCGAGTTTCCGGGGTTGTCGGACGCACTGGGTAGGGTGAGCGCCATGCCCGACGACCTGCGCCTCGACGTCGAAACGCTGCGCGCCTCGAGTGACGTCATCAGCGACGCCACGACCGACGCCGTCGCAGATGTCGACGCCAACACCAAGGGCGCACCAAGTGTCAGCACCGCAGCCGGCGACGAGGTCGCGGCCGACGTTGCCGCGCACGGGCTGTTCGTCACGTTCGAAGGTGGTGACGGCGCGGGCAAGACGACGCAGATCGAGCGTGCCGCTGCGTGGCTGCGTGAACTGGGCCGTGAGGTCGTCATCACGCGTGAACCGGGCGGTACCCCGCTGGGCGTGGAGATCAGGCGGCTCCTGCTCCATGGCGACGACGTCGCGTCGCGCGCCGAGGCCCTGCTCTACGCCGCCGACCGGGCGCACCACGTCGAGACGCTCGTGCGACCGGCCCTCGCGCGCGGTGCGGTAGTGCTGCAGGATCGCTACATCGACTCCTCGATCGCCTACCAGGGCGCCGGTCGTGCGCTGGCCGCCGACGACGTCGAGTCCATCTCACGCTGGGCGACGCGCGGGCTGACGCCGGACGTCACGGTGCTCATCGACGTCTCGCCCGAGGTCGCGCGCGAACGTCGCGGCGCGCGCGGTGCCGAAGACAGGCTCGAACGTGAGGCCGACGACTTCCACACCCGCGTGCGCGAGCACTTCCTCTGCCTCGCCGCGCGCGACGAGGCGCGCTACCTCGTCCTCGACGCGGGTCGCTCGCGCGACGACCTCACCGCCGCCGTCCGCACACGACTCGAACAGCTCCTCAAGAGCGGCACGACGCGCGCATCAGGCGGCCCCTCATGAGTGACGTCGCGACGACCCGCCGGGTGCCGGGCGTCGGCGAGGGCGTATGGCGTGATCTCGTCGGTCAACAGGAGGCGGTGCGCACGTTGAGCGAGGCCGTCGGCGACGCCCGTCGCATGACGCATGCGTGGCTCATCACCGGCCCGCCCGGCTCGGGCCGTTCCAACGCGGCTCGCTCGTTCGCTGCCGCGCTCGAGTGCCCGCAGGGCGGGTGCGGGGAGTGTCGCGAGTGCCGGACGACGATCGACGGCTCCCACGCCGACGTGCAGATCGTCTCGACGAGCGGCCTCACGATCCAGGTGCGCGAAGCGCGCGATCTGGCGTTGCAGGCGCAGTCGTCGCCGACGGTCGGGCGCTGGCGCGTCATCGTCATCGAGGACGCCGACCGTCTCACCGAACGCGCCGCCGACGCGCTGCTCAAGGCGCTCGAAGAACCCGTCCCGCGCACCGTGTGGCTGCTGTGCGCGCCGAGCGTCGAGGACGTCATCGTGACGATCCGCAGCCGTTCACGCCACGTCCGCCTGCGCATCCCGCCGCCCGACGACGTCGCCGAACTGCTCGTGCGCCGCGACGGCGTCGACCCCGCCATGGCGGCGTACGCGGCACGCGCGGCGCAGTCGCACATCGGCATCGCGCGGCGCCTGGCGCGTGACGAGGGGGCGCGCATCCGGCGGCGCGAGACGATCCTGCTCGCGCTGCGTATCCGCGGGCTCGGCGACGCCATGAAGGCGGCAGCTGATCTCGCCTCGATCGCCGAGGACGAGTCGGGTGCATCGTCGGGGGAGCGCAACGCCGCCGAGAAGGCCAAGCTGATGGAGCAGCTCGGCGCCGACCCGAGCGCGCGCACGCAGCCGCCCCACGTGCGCTCGGCGATCAACCAGCTCGAGAAGGAGCAGAAGACGCGGGCGACGCGTTTCGGTCGTGACGTCATCGACCGCGCCCTCGTCGATCTCGCCTCGATGTATCGCGACGCGCTCGTGGTGCGCTGGGGCGATCCGGTGCCGCTCGTGAACGCCGACATCGTCGACGACGTCGGCCGGCTCGCGCGCGCGTTCACCCCCGAAGGGCTGCTGCTCGCGCTCGACGCCATCAGCACCGCGCGTGAGCGCATCGCCGCCAACGTCCCCCCGCTGCTGGCCCTCGAAGCCATGTGCATCTCGCTCGAACTGCCCTCATGAGGCAGCCGGATAGGAGTCGCCCCGTGAAGAACATCGCGCGCTCGCGCCTGACGCAGGTGGCCGCGCTCGCGGCTGCGTCGATGCTCGCCGTCGGTGGGTGCAGCACGTCGTCTCCCACCTCGTCGGCGTCGTCGGACTCATCGGGCGGCGGCGCTGCGTCCGCCTCGTCGGCCGCAGGAACGGCCGCGACCGGTCCGCTCAGTGCGTTCTACACGCAGCAGCTCGACTGGAAGAGCTGCGACGATGGCGAGTGCGCGAAGCTGCGCGTGCCCATCGACTACGCGAAGCCGAGCGGCCCGAGCATCGAGGTCGCCGTCAACCGCCTGAAGGCGACGGGGACGAAGAAAGGCTCACTCGTCGTCAACCCCGGCGGCCCCGGTGGCTCGGGCGTCGACTATGCCGCGGCGGCCGACCAGATCGTCAGCAGGTCGGTGCGCGACAGCTACGACATTGTCGGGTTCGACCCGCGCGGTGTGCAGCGTTCGGCCGCGATCACGTGCGTCGACGACGCGACGCTCGATCAGTTCATGGGTTCCGACCCCTCACCCGACGACAAGAGCGAGCAGAACGCGCTGCTGGCCGGCGACAAGAAGCTCGCCGACGCGTGCAAGAAGAACGCCGGCCCGCTGCTCGGCCACGTCAGCACCGAGGAGGTCGCGAAGGACATGGACGTCCTGCGTGCGGCTCTCGGCGAGCAGAAGTTGAACTTCCTCGGCAAGTCGTACGGCACGATGCTCGGCGCGACGTACGCCGACCTGTTCGCCAAGAACGTCGGGCGCATGGTGCTCGACGGCGTCCTGCCGCCCGATCTGACGATGCAGCAGATCAACGAGGGGCAGGCGACCGGCTTCGAGAAGGCGCTCGACGCCTACCTCGCCGATTGCGTCTCGGGCGGCAAGTGCCCGCTCGGGTCCGATGCCGCGTCCGCGAAGAAGAAGCTGCAGACCTGGCTCGCCGGCCTCGACGCCAAACCCATCAAGGCGAGCGGCGACAAACGCCTCAGCACCCTGACGGAGGGCTGGGCGATCAACGGAATCGCCGCGTCGCTCTACGACCAGGCGAAGTGGGGTGAGCTGACGCAGGCGCTGCGCAGCGCACTCGGTGGTGACGGCACGCAGCTGCTCAACGCGGGCAAGAGCTACGCCGAGCGCAACGACGACGGCACGTACCAGAGCAACATGATGCAGGTGCTCAACGCCGTGACGTGCCTCGACCGCCCGGCGCCGACCGGCGGCGTGGCCGAGTACGAGAAGGACGCGGAGGCGTTCTCGAAAAAGGCGCCGACGTGGGGCAGGCAGATGGCGTGGGCCGGCGCGGTGTGCGCCGACTGGCCGGTCAAGACCACGGGCAGACCGCACGAGGTGAAGGCGGCCGGGTCGGCGCCGATCGTCGTCCTCGGCACGACCCGTGACCCCGCGACGCCGTACGAGTGGAGCGAACGCCTCGCCGGTGAACTGCAGAACAGCCGTTTCATCAGCTACGACGGTGACGGCCACACCGCCTACGGGCGCGGTTCCCAGTGCGTCGACGATGCCGTCGACCACTACCTCGTCGACGGCTCCGATCCTGCGAAGAAGACCACCTGCTGAATCGGGCTGACGGCGCGTCCTACGCCGGGCGCACCGAGCCGCCGTAGGCGCCCAACCATGGGGAGGCGCCGCGGCTGCTGGGGTTGGTGCCCCCTGGGGCAGCGAGCGGGCGGGATTGGCGCCCCCCGCGCCGCTCGTGTAAAGTTTTGCCTCGCTGCCGGAGATATCCGATCAGCGGTTGCCGCTTTAGCTCAGTCGGCCAGAGCGTCTCACTCGTAATGAGAAGGTCGTCGGTTCGATTCCGACAAGCGGCTCCGAAGAAAGGCCCCCGAAGATTCGGGGGCCTTTCGCGTGCCCGGGCCCGGCCGACGATACGGCCCGCCCACGACAAGCACCGGCACCGCGGCGAGCGCCGCGCCGGCGTCGCAGGTCAGTGCTCGAAGTCGTCGTCGCGGAACTCGCCGTCCGGGCGCACGTCGTCGCGGGCGAGGTCGTTCTCGCGGCCGCGGAGTTCGACGCGGCGGATCTTGCCCGAGATCGTCTTGGGCAGTTCGGCGAACTCGAGTCGGCGCACGCGCTGCCACGGCGCGAGGCGCTCGCGGGCGAAGGCGAAGATGCTCTCGGCGGTCGCCGCGTCCGGCGAACCGCCTTCGACGAGAACGAGATACGCCTTCGGGACGGCGAGTCGCACGGCGTCGGGGGCGGGCACGATCGCCGCTTCGGCGACGGCAGGGTGCTCGATGAGCACCGACTCCAGCTCGAACGGGCTGATCTTGTAGTCGCTCGCCTTGAACACGTCGTCGGTGCGCCCGATGTAGCTGATGTACCCCTCGTCGTCGATCGCGGCGACGTCGCCCGTGTGGTAGAAACCGCCCGCCATCGCGTCGGTGTTGCGGGCCTCGTCGCCGAGGTAACCCGTCATGAGTGGCAGGGGGTGGGCGGCGAGGTCGAGGCAGATCTCGCCCTCACCGGCGCCGTCGAGCCGTTCGCCGCTCAGCGGGTCGACGATGACGACGGGCACGCCCGGCAGCGGGCGTCCCATCGACCCGGGCTTCACCGCCGAGCCGGGCGTGTTGCCGACGGCGGCCGTCATCTCCGTCTGGCCGTAGCCGTCGCGGATCGTCAGGCCCCACGCCCGTTCGATCTGCGTGATGACCTCCGGATTGAGCGGTTCACCCGCGCCGATCAGTTCGCGCAGCGCGCCGCGCCCACCGGTCAGGTCGGCGTTGATGAGCATGCGCCACACCGTCGGCGGCGCACAGAACGTGGTCACCTCGCGGGCGCGCAGTTGCTGCAGCAGGGCGGCGGGGGAGAAGCGCGTGTAGTTGTAGACGAAGATCGTCGCCTCGGCGATCCACGGCGCGAAGAAGCACGACCATGCGTGCTTCGCCCATCCCGGGCTCGAGATGTTGAGGTGGACGTCACCGGGGCGCAGACCGAGCCAGTACATCGTCGACAGGTGACCGATCGGGTAGGAGGCCTGCGTGTGCTCGACGAGCTTGGGGCGACTCGTCGTGCCGGAGGTGAAGTAGTACAGCAGCGGATCGCCCGGCGCGGTGCCCGGGTGCTCGGTGGGCGGGACGTCGCCGACGCGGCGATACGCCCCGTGCAGGTCGGACCACCCGTCCGCCGCGCCGACGCTGAGCCGCGTGTACTCGCCCGGCACGCCCGAGAACTTGTCGACGTCGCCCGCGTTGGCGACGACGTGCCGCACCCCGCCGCGCGCGATGCGGTCGCGCAGATCGGCGGGCCCGACGGCCGTCGTCGTCGGCATGATGATCGCGCCGAGCTTCATGACGGCGAGCATGAGATCCCACAGTTCGATCTGGTTGCCGAGCATGAGGACGACAGGGTCACCGCGCTTCACGCCCTGCTCTGCGAGCCACGTGGCGTCGGAGCGGCGCGCCATCTCGTCGTACGTCACCTCGAGCGACGAACTGTCCTCCTCGACGATGACGATGGCTGTGCGGTGGTTGCCGCGCGCGACGGCGTCGAACCAGTCGATCGCCCAGTTGAAGCGGTCGCCGACATCGGGCCACGTGAACGTCGCCACAGCGTCGTCATGGCGTCCGCGCAGCTCGAGGAGTGAGTCGCGCGCGGCGCGGTAGGCCTCGGTGGGGGAGAGGTTGGAGGCGGTGGTCGTCATGGGACGACATTGCCAAATGCGAGCCCGGTTACTGCGTGGTACGTGTGAAGTGGGTCACGTTCACAGCCACCCGTTCTCCTGCGCGATGCGCACGGCATCGGCGCGGGTGCGTCCGCTCGTCTTGCCGATGGCTGACGACAGGTGGTTGCGCACCGTGCCCTCCGACAGGAACACGGCGCGGGCGATATCGGCCACGGTGCCGCCGGCTGCGGCGGCGCGCAGGACGTCGAGTTCGCGTGCCGTCAGCGGTGATTCGCCGAACACGAGACTGTCGGCGGCGAGCTGCGGGTCGACGACACGCAGGCCCGCGTGGACGCGGCGCACGGCGTCGGCGAGTTGCGTCGCCGGGGTGTCCTTGACGACGAACCCCTGCACCCCCGCCTGCATCGCGCGCCGCAGGAAGCCGGGCCGACCGAACGTCGTGACGATGAGGATCTTCACCGCGGGCAGCGCCTGACGCAGCGCGGCGCTCGCCTCGAGGCCGTCCATGCCGGGCATCTCGACGTCCATGAGGACGACGTCCGGCGCGTGCTCGCGGCACGCGTCGAGCACCTCGTCACCCCGCCCGACCTCGGCGACGACCTCGAGGTCGCTCTCCAGATCGAGCAGTGCCGCGAGCGCGCCACGCACCATCGCCTGATCGTCAGCGATGAGAAGTCGGATCGTCATGGTCGGCCTTTCGTCGTCGTTCCCCGCAGGGCGAATCCACCTGCGTAGGCGCGCCTCACTCGACGCCCCGTCGCCCGGCAGCTGCGCCGTCGTCGGTGCCCGAGGCCGGCGCATCACGCGTCAACACGTCCAGCGTGAACCCGTCGTCGCTGCGCGTCTCGACGACGGCACCGACGGCCGCGGCGCGTTCGCGCAGACCCGTGAGCCCGTTACCGTCGCCGGCGTTCGCAGCAGCGCCACGACCGTCGTCGCGCACACTCAGACGCGTCGGGGAGAGAGCGATCGTCACGTGCGAGGCGCCCGCGTGGCGGATGACGTTCGTCGTCGCCTCGCGCACGGCCCAGGCGAACAGTTCACGCAGGTCGGGGGAGACGTCGTCGACGTGGCGGGGCAGGTCGACGGCGATACTGGCGTCGGCGAATGCCCTTCTCGCCCGGGCGAGTTCGCCCGACAGCGACATCTCGCGATACCCCGAGACGGTCGTGCGCACGTCGGCCAATGCCCCGCGCGCCAGCTGCTCGAGCTCCGCGATCTGCGTCTTCGCCTTCTCGGGATCGACGTCGACGAGCTTGCCCGCGAGCTCCGCCTTCATCGTGATGACGGTGAGCGAATGACCGAGGATGTCGTGCAGATCGCGCGCCATCCGGTTGCGCTCGTCCTGCACGCGCAGCAGCGCTGCATCCTCGCGGGCCGCTTCCGCGTCGCGTGTGCGTTCGGCCGAGAACGCGCCGAGCCCGGAGGCCAGCCCCGACGCCACGGCCGCGAACAGCAGGCCCGGCTGCAGCGACGAACCGGTGAGCGCGTGGCTGAGCGACGCCGTCGCCGTGACGACGCTGAGCGCGAGCGCCGCGCCGAGCAGCGGCGTCATCCCGAGCATGAAGATGACGAGCGAATACGGCAACAGTGCGAAGGCGTCCTGGCCGATGAGGGGCGCTGCGCTCAGCATGCAGGCGGCGACGACGAGCGCCGACGTCGCGACGACGGCCTGCGTCGAGCGGGTGCGCGGGGTGCCGCTCCAGAGCCGACGCATCGTCGCCGCGATGACGGGGACATAGACGGCCGCGCCCGCAAGCAGCAGCAGGGCGCCGGCGGTGCGGCGGCCGCCGTCGGCGATGTTCTCCGTGACGGGTTGCACGAGGAAGATCAGCCAGAACACGACCCAGAACCAGGCGAGCATGCCGCGGGTGCGCGCGCGCCGGGCGCCGACGTTGCGGGTGCGGGCCTGCTCTCGAGGCCAGGCCAGGGCGGGTCGTCGCGGGCTCACGTGGCCCAACCTATCCGGGTCGCACGGGCCTGGTGGCGGATCGTGCACGCCGCCGTGCTGGCCGGCAGAGTCTCGATCCGGCACCGGGCGTCGGGGTACGCGTTGCTCACACGCGCGCCGTGTCGCGACGGAAGCTCCAGGCGGCGCCACCGATGAACAGCAGGCCCCACGCGACGAGGTTGAGCGCCCACACGAGGTGGAAGCTGCCGTGACCGCCCGACGTCGTGAGCGACAGCGGCCACTGGGCGAGCTTGCCGATGCCGTACATCGGCGTGAACTGGGCGAAGTGATCGAACGTCGAGCCGTCCTTGATCGGGAAGAAGATGCCGCCGAGCATCGACATGATGGCCATGAGCCCACCGAGCATCTGCATGACGGAATCACTCGGCAGCAGGTATCCGAGCAGCAACCCGAGCGCCGCGAACACGAGCGAACCCGCGATGATGACGGCGCCCGCCTCGAGCCACGACAGCACGTCGGCGTGCGCCTTGCCCGAACCGAGACCGGCCGCGAACGTCACGCTGACGGCGATGAGCGCCATGACGATCGCGGCGATCATCTTTATGACGATGTACGCGACCGGTTGCAGAGGCGTCAGGCGCAACTGCCGGGACCACCCCGCCGCGCGCTCGATCGAGACGCTCGCGCCGGCGCTGGTGGCCGCCATGATCGCGCCGTACAGCGCCATGTTCACCATGAGATAAGCGTTGACGTTCGCGACCACACCGTTGCCGATCACCTGATCGCCCTCGGAGATCGAACTCGCGACGAAGAAGAACATCGCGATGGGGAAGATGAGCGTGAAGATCAAGCTGCGCCTGTTGCGCAGCACCCGCCTCAGCTCCAGGCCCATGACGCGGGCGTTGAGGCCGCTGCCTCGCGGCGCTCGACGCTCCGACGGGTCGAGGGGCGCGCCGTCGAGACGCGGGGTGAAGGTGCTCGTCGTGGTGGACATGGCAGACCTGCTTTCGAGAGGGGCGCTCGTCCTCTGCGTGCAAATGCACCCGGGTGCATCTGCACGCAGAGAACAGGGTGCCGACGTGGTCGGGATGGGGAGCGAGAGGTGAAGTGAGGAAGCGCGAGAGAGGGTGAGAACCCGAAGGGGTGAGGGGGAAAGGCCGTCAGCGGGACACGGTGGCGCGCGCTTCGGACGGCGAGGTCAGCTCGACGAAGGCGTCCTCGATGCCGCGCGAGGTGATGTCGAGGCTGTGCGCCGTTGTGCGCGTGAGGAGTTCGCGTGCGACGGCGTCGCTGTCACTCGTGTGGACGACGATCTGGTCGCCGTGGACGTCGACGCCCGAGACGCCCTCGATCGCCTCGACGAGGGCGATGTCCGCGTCGGGCCAGGTCGCGCTCACGCGTCGGCCACCGCCCGCTGCGCGGATGTCGCTGCTCGAGCCGTCGGCGACGATCTCGCCGTCCCGCATGACGACGACGCGGTCGGCCCACGCGTCGGCCTCCTCGAGGTAGTGGGTGGCGAACAGGATCGTTCGGCCGCGCGCGGCGTCGGCATGGATGGCCTCCCAGAAGGCCCGGCGGGCGTTGACGTCCATGCCTGTCGTCGGTTCGTCGAGCACGATGAGCGCGGGGTCGGGCACGAGCGCCATCGCGAACCGCACGCGCTGCTGTTCGCCCCCGGAGCACTTGCCGAGGCGCCGGTCGGCGAGGTCGGTGATGCCGGCGGTGGCGAGGACGTCGTCGACGGGCCGGGCGTCGGGGAACAAGGCGGCGACGTACTCGACGCTCTCGCGCACCGTCAGATCCTTGAGCAGTCCGCCGGTCTGCATGACGGCGGCGACGAGGCCACGCGCGACGGCCGCGTGCGGCGTCATGCCGAAGACGGTGACGTTGCCCGTCGTCGGTTCGCTCAGGCCGAGGATCATGTCGATCGTCGTCGTCTTGCCCGCGCCGTTGGGGCCGAGGAACGCGACGACCTCGCCGGGCGCGATCTCGAGGTCGACCCCACGGACGGCCTCGACGCGCCCGTGCTTGCCGGGGAAGGTCTTCGTCACGCCGGTGAGGGTGATGGCTGCGTTGTTCATGCCTCCAGCCTCGTCGCGGTGGGCGGAGCGGGCCTCGGGCGGACGTCACGACCGCGCCATGACAAGTGTCGCGAGTCGACGCTGCGGCGGCGGCCGGCCGTCAGTATCGGCGGTTCAGGGGTCACGCTTCACCGCGAGATCGCGCGTGACAGAGTGAAGGCATGCCCAGTCCGCCGACGAAACCGACGCGTAGCCCTGTGACGAAGGCGGGCGCGGGCACCGCTGTCGGCTGGATGAGTGTTGCCGCCGTCATCACGATCCTCGTGACGCGCGGCTACCTGCTCGCGACGGGTTACCCGCAGGTTGGCGGCGAGATCTTCCACATCGCACACGCCGTGTGGGGTGGGTTGCTGCTCATGATCGCGTTGACGGTCGTGCTGTCCCTGGCCAATCGGTGGGCGACGGCGTTCGCCTCGATCGCGGGTGGCATCGGCATCGGGTTGTTCGTCGACGAGATCGGCAAGTTCATCACGAAGGACAACGACTACTTCTTCCCTCTCGCCGCGCCCCTGTGCTACGCGATTCTCGCGGCGCTCGGGGTGGCCGCGATGCGGGTGGGCTCGCAACGGCCGCCCCACGCTCGCAATCACCTCTACGCCGCGCTCGAACTCATGAAACCGGCGGCTGACGGGCCGCTCACGCGCAGCCAGGTCGAGACGATCGAGGGTCACCTCGACGCCGTCAGGCGCGACGAGCCGACGGGGCAGGAGCGCGCCATCGCCGAGGGGCTGGCGCAGGCTCTCGACGTGGCGCGAAGCCAGGCCGTCCCCGATGACGAGCGTCGCGTCGGGCGGATGATGGAGCGTCTCGACGCGGTCGAGGAGCGGCTGCTGCCGCCGAGCCGTCAGCGCAAGCTGAGCCGTCTCGCGCTGGGCGTGCTCGCTGTCGTCGGTGTCTTCGCCGGTCCGGGCGTGTTCGTCTACTCGCTGTGGCAGGCCTACGGCCCGGACGCCGTCAGCGGCCACAACAGTCTCCTCGGCGACCACCCGGGCAAGGTCGCGTGGACGGCCGCGAGCGTCGCCGCGCTCATCGGCACCGTCGCCGCGTTCTTCGCCTGGCGAGCGGTGAAACGACTCGGTGACGACAGCAGCAGCCTCGCCGACGGCGCCCGCTGGGGCATCGCGGCGCTGTTGCTCATGCTCGGCGGCGTCAATCTGCTCAACGCCTACTTCAACCAGTTCCTCGTCTTCATCAATGCCTGCCTCGAGGCAGGCGTCGTCGGGCTGCTCGCCCGCGTGAAGAGCCGCGCCGACAAAGCCGCGAAGACGTTGGGGCACGACCACTCCTGACGGCGGCCGAACTCCGTGGTCGCGCGCTTGCACGCACGAACAGAGACGGTTGGACGCACTTGCCCGACACGCCCGCGGGCTGACGGTGTCAGCCCCGTGACGGCTCGCGTTCGCCGACCGGCTGGCGCTCGAACCACGCCGCGAGGATGGCGCCCGAGACGTTGTGCCACACCGAGAACACTGCCGACGGCAGCGCGGCCAGCGGCGAGAAGTGCACCTTGGCCAGCGTCGCGGCGAGGCCGGAGTTCTGCATGCCGACCTCGAACGCGAGCGCGCGGCGCGCCTTCACGTCGAGCCCGGCGAACCGGGCCGCGATGTAGCCGAGCAGCAGCCCGAAACCGTTGTGCAGCACGACGGCGAGGAAGACGATGCCGCCGACCTTCGCGAGCTTTCCGGCGCTGCCGGCCACGACGATCGCGACGATCCACGCGATGACGAACGCGCTGATCCACGGCAGCGCGGGCGCGATGGCGCGTACGCCCTTGTCACGGATGATGAGCCTGACGACGACGCCGAGCACGATCGGCACGAGCACCGTCTTGACGATGTCGACCATCATCGACCCCGCATCGACGTGCAGGTACGACCCGGCGAGGAACGCCGTCAGCAGGGGTGTGACGACGGGAGCGGCGAGCGTCGAGACCGTCGCGACGGAGACGCCGAGGGCGACGTCTCCCTTCGACAGGAACGTCATGACGTTCGACGCCGTCCCGCTCGGCGCGCAGCCGACGAGAATGAGCCCGACGGCGAGCTCGGGGGAGAGGTTGAGTGCGTGCGCGATGATCCAGCCCGCTCCCGGCATGATGACGTAGTGCGCGGCCAGCCCGATGAGCACGGCCCACGGGCGGCGCAGGACGGCGGCGAAATCGCGCGGCGTCAGCGTCAGCCCCATCGTGAACATGACGACGCCGAGCAGGTACGGCACCCACGACGCGTGTGACGTGAACGTCGACGGGCTGTTGTACCCCCACAACCCGGCGATGACGACGGCGATCGGCAGCACCGTCACCGCGATCATGGCGGCGCGACGCTGCGCGGGCGTCTCGACGGCGTCGGCGCCGCTCGTCGAGTGGGTGGTCGCTGAGTCGGTGGTCACCGAGTCGGTGGTCGCGGGAGTGGGGTGCTGCTCGTTCGTCACATTCGTCAGAGTAGAGGCGGGCGCCGACAGCAGTTGGCGATGTTCACGCAGCGGGTCCAGCCGTGCCGACGGTGCGAGGTGGGAGGTGCGCGAAAAGCGTTGCCGCCGGGGCCCGCTCAGAGCATCGTGGCTGCGGCGGGGTCGCTCGCATGCGTAGAAGCGACGCCGGGCAACATCGAGAACCGAACTAAACTGGCGTCACCATGACGTCCCACACCGCCGCGCCCGTTGACACGCCCACCTCGAAACTTGTCGCCCCGCTCGGTGGGCGACGCGCCTGGGCGATCTGGGCCGCGGCGGTGAGCGTCTACGTCCTCGCCGTGTTCCACCGCACGTCGCTCGGCGTCGCGGGCATCCTCGCGGCGCAGCGCTTCGGGATCTCGAGCGGACAACTCGCGACGTTCGCGATGGTGCAGTTGCTCGTCTACGCCGTCATGCAGGTGCCCGTCGGCGCGATGCTCGACCAGTTCGGTTCGAAGAAGCTGCTGGCCGCCGGAACGCTGACGATGACGCTCGGGCAGGCGTGGTTCGCGTTCGCGTCGACGTTCGCGCAGGGCATCGGCGCGCGCGTCCTCGTCGGCATGGGCGACGCGATGATCTTCGTGTGCGTCCTGCGCATCGCGGCGTTGTGGTTTCCGGTGCGACGCGCGCCGATGGTCACGCAGATCACCGGGTTCGCCGGCCAGCTCGGCTCACTCCTCGCGGCAGGCCCACTCGCCGTCAGCCTGCACAGCCTGGGGTGGCGCACGACGTACCTCGGCGCGGCGGCGTTCGGCGTCGTCCTCGGCGTCGTCATGTGGTTCGTCGTCATCGACTCGCCGACGCACGACGAGCGCCGCGACTCGATCCGCCTGCGCGCCGTCGGGCAGACACTCGCGCAGGTGTGGCGCGAGCCCGGCACGAAGCTCGGCCTGTGGGCGCACTTCACCGCGCAGTTCTCGATGAATGTGTTCATGCTGCTGTGGGGTTTCCCGTTCCTGACGAAGGGGCAGGGCCTGTCCGAGGGTGCCGCCAGCACGCTGCTCAGCATCATGGTCGTGACGATCATCGTCACGAGCCCACTCATGGGCACGTTCACCGCCCGCTTCCCGCACCGACGCTCCGTCGCCGTGTTCGCCGTCGTTCTCACCGTCATCACGCTGTGGACGATCGTGCTGCTGTGGCCCGGCCGTGCACCGTTGTGGTTGCTCGTGCTCCTGTGCATCGCAATGGCGTTCGGCGGACCAGGCTCGATGGTCGGCTTCGACGTCGCCCGCTCGTTCAACCCCGCCGCACGCATCGGCAGCGCCAACGGCATCGTCAACGTCGGCGGCTACGTCGCGTCCGTGACGTGCATCGTCCTCATCGGCCTCGTGCTCGACCACGTCGCCCCCGGCGGCCCGGCGACGTACGACGTCGAGGCGTTCCGCAAGGCGATGAGTGTGCAGTACCTCGTGTGGGCACTGGGCCTGGCGATGATGTGGCACTACCGCCGCCGCACCCACGACGTCGTCCTCGCCGACGACGACTACGCGCACCTGCGCGCGGGCGTCTCCCGCCGCCGCACCGAGCGCGCCGGGGCGGCCGAACACCGAGGTGCTACCCGCGCGTAAGCCCCTCCGCCGTCGCGAGCCTGTGCCAGGGTGGCGGAATGAACGAGTTGAGCAAGGGAGCCAACGCGCCCCTCGGCGGCACCGGCCTCGCCATCACGGTCGTCGGCACCCAGCCGGGCACGGTCGACCTCATGGTGCTGCAACTGACCGCAGACGGGGTCGTGCGCACCGACGACGACTTCGTCTTCTACAACCAGCCCCGCTCACCCGAGGGCGCGGTGCGTCTCGATGGTGGTGACATCACCGTCGACCTGTCCGCACTCCCGCCGCAGACCGAACGTCTCGCGGTCGCCGTCGCGATGGACGACGCGGCGCCGGGCTCGCTCGCCTCGTCCCCGCAGCTCGCCGTCACGATCGACACGCACGGTGAGCGATACGCCGTCACCGCAACCGGATTCACGAGCGAGCGCGCGGCGGTGCTCGTCGAGATCTACCTGCGAGGCGGCGCCTGGAAGGTGCGCAACGTCTCCGCAGGATGGGACGGCGGGCTGCCCGCGCTCCTGCGCGAGCACGGCGTGAGCGTCGAGAACGACACGCCTCAGACGCCCCTCGCGGCCGCCTCGACAGCTGGACCGCTCCCCGCCACGCCTCCTGTTGCTGCGCCTCCTGTTGCTGCGCCGACGCCGCCGTCGAGCGGCCCGGTCGATCTCGGCAAGCGCACGGGGGCGATCAGCCTGACGAAGGGGCAGCGTGTCTCGATCGAGAAGTCGCCCGTCATCACGGCTCGCATCGAGTGGCCGGCCGCCACCGACTACGACGTCTTCGCTCTCGTGCGCTACGCCGACGGCCACGACGAGACGGTCGCGACGTTCGGGACCAAGGAGCAGCCCCATGCCACGCAGCGCTCCTCGGACGGCGCCGTCACGCATCTCGGCGACGTCGGACGAGCACGGACGGCACGCACCGGTGGGGGACTGTTCGGCCGCAAGAAGCAGAGCCCGCCTGCGCCGATGACGAGTGAGACGATCGAGATCCGTCTCAACCCGAAGGTCGTGGCGGTGCTGCCCGTCGTGTACTCGGCGCAATCGAACGGCACGGGGTCGTTTCGCCGCTACCAGGTGTCCATGTCGATCGACAACGGCGCCGGCACGAGTGTCCGCATCGACGCGAGCAACGCGAGCGATCACGACAACATCTACACCTGCGTTCCGGGGATCGTCGTCAACAGCCCCGACGGGGTGATCGTCGACTCGCTCGAGTTGTACTCCGCGCCGACCTCGGAACTGCGCCCCGTCCTCGACGACCACCTCACCGTGCACATGGACGCCGGGGGGCTCAACCTCTACAAGTGAGAGTGGAGCGCTCGCTCAGCTGGGCGACACGTCGAGTCAGCTCGCGGGGGTGGCGTCGCACTTGCTGCCAAGCTGCGTCATCGCAGCCTTGACACGGCCGTAGGCGTCGGCGTTCTTCGTCGGCGTCGCGAGTCCGATGACGTGCCCGGCGAGGTTGACGTGCGTCGGCTGGTAGGTGAGCTGCTGCGTCACCTTGCCGTCGTCACCCTTCGTCAGCTTCACGTCGACGATCATGCCGTCCTGCGTCGACGGTTTGAGGCTCGAATTGACGCTCGGACCCTGGTTGCTCAGGAAGTTGCCCATGCCGTAGACGACGTACTTGCCGTTGATCTTCTCGCACGACTGCGGCACGTGGACATGCGTGCCGAGGATCGTGTCGACGTCGTCGCTCGCGAGCAGTTTCGCTGCGAGTTCGCGTTGCTCGGTGGAGGCCGGGATGCTGTACTCCTTGCCCCAGTGCATGCTGAGGACGACGACGTCCGCGCCCGCAGCCTTCGCCTTCTTCGCGTCGGCCAGGATGCCCTCGGCCTTGACGACGGGGAACTACCAATACTTGAGCCAGGGCCATTCGGGCGGCACGACGGTGTTCGAGGCGTCCGCGTTTCCGGTCGTGTACGAGTACGCGAGCTGCGCGACCTTGACGCCCTTGACGTCGTACATCACGGCGCTCTGGCCGGTGCTCGGCGTCGGCGTCGGGCCCTGGTTCTTCAGACCCGCGTCGTCGAGCGATTTCTTCGTCTCGCCGACGCCCTGGATGCCGCGGTCGATGACGTGGTTGCCGACGCGGTCACAGCCGTCGAACCCGGCACGCTTCAACGATCCGGCGACCTCGTGCGGGACATTGAAGCTGAGCGTCGCGGGGATGGAAAGGTTCGTGTTCGTCGTCGTCAGCGGCGTCTCCATGTGGCAGATCGCGAGATCGAGCGCGCTGATCGGCTTGGTGACGTTGGCGAACATCGGGTCGAAGTCGTAGCCCTTCGCGCCCTTCGCCGCCGCATTGTGCGCGGCGTCGTCGCGCACGGGCACGTGGACGAGGATGTCGCCCGAACCACCGATGTCGATGCTCTTGCCGGCCGCGAGACCCGGCGCGTTCGACGAGCCGGGTTGCGCCGACGACGCGCCCGAGGCGCCCTGAGAACCGCTGGCCCCTGACGCGTTGGACGACCCGGCGCCTGACGACCCGCTGCTCTTCGATCCGTCGTCGTTCGATGAGCATGCCGCCGCGCTCAACGTCATGGCCACCGCGAGCACTGTCGCGGCCTTCCGCATGCCGTGGTTCCTCGCCCCCTGGTTCATGTGCCAACGATAGACGGGGTATTGACCGCCGCAGCAGCAATTGAAGGCGTTCCGGTGACGCAGCACTCTCGTGCCCCCGCAGGGGCGCAGACCCGCCTGCGCCCCTGCGATTCATGTCCACATCGGCGAACGGCGTCCACCTTCGCCATCTACGTCCACATTCGCGCAGGTTGGTTGACGCTGCCGAAACCACGTCGGATCTCATCTCGCATCGTCAACCCTGCCCAACAGCCAGAACGCGCCGCAGCCCCCGTCCGAACTCGGACGGGGGCTGCGGCGTCGCTGAGCGTGACGCTCAGGGGTGGGTCACTTCGTCGGCTTCTCGGCCTGGGAGTCGCCGGGTGCCTTGTCGATGGAGCGCTCGGTCTCGTGCGCGTCGTGGCCCGGCATCGCCCAGCGCGCCGTCGTCATGCCCTCGGCCTTGGCGCGCTCGAGCGCTTCCTCGACGGTCTTCTGCGCGGCCGCGGCGTCGACCCAGTGCGAACCCTCTTCGACGGACTTGCCCGGCTCGAGCGCCTTGTACGTCTCGAAGAAGTGCGACATCTCCTTGAGCGTGAAGTCGGAGACGTCCTTGATGTCCGTCACGTGGTCCTGACGCGGGTCGCCCGCGGGGATGCACAGGATCTTGTCGTCGCCGCCGGCCTCGTCGACCATGCGGAAGACACCGATGGCGCGGGCGCGCACGACGCAGCCGGGGAACGTCGGCTCGTCGATGAGCAGCAGCGCGTCCAGCGGGTCGCCGTCCTCACCGAGGGTGTCCTCGATGTAGCCGTAGTCGGCCGGGTAGTGCATCGCGGTGAACAGGATGCGGTCGAGGCGGATGCGGCCCGTCTCGTGGTCGACCTCGTACTTGTTGCGTGTGCCGCGCGGGATCTCGATGGTGACGTCGAACTCCATGGTTCGTGCCCTCCGGATAGCTGGTGTAATGGTCGTTCCTTAGTGTTCCGTACCGGGGCGCGGATGAAAAACTCGTCATCGACGTGCGATGGCGCGGCAGCAGGACGATGAAGGTGGTGCCCCGATGAAGAAGCGGACGTGGGCCGTCAGCGGTGCGCTCGTGGCGGCGCTCGCGGGGTACGGCGCCCTCGATGCCTACGACGTGGTGCCGGGCGTCCTGACGCTCGCGCCGACGAACACCCCCAAGGCCGTGACGGTCGAGGGCAAGACGTATGAGCCGTTGCAGAAGGCCGCGTCGGCGCCGTTGCCGTCGGCGAGCGTCGGAGCCGCGCCGAGCGCGAACGAGGTGAAGAAGTCGGTCGAGGCGTCGCTTAAGAACCCCTGGTTCGGTTCGCCGACGGCGGTGACGGTACGCGATGCGTCGACGGGAACCGTTCTCTACGAACACGATTCGAGCAAGGCGACGACGCCGGCGTCGGTGACGAAGCTCGCGAGTGCCTTCGCGATTGCCCACAGCAAACTCGACCTCGACAAGGGGCTGACGACGCGGGCGACGCTCGAGGGCAGCACCGTCGAGCTCGTCGCCGGCGGTGACATGACCCTCGCCGAGGGGACGGGCGATGCGACGAAGGTCGCCGGTCGCGCCGGCCTCGGCGACCTCGCGGCGCAGAGCGCGGCGGCGCTGAAGAAGCAGGGCGTCACGAAGGTCACCGTCGACACGAACACCTCCTACGCGCCCGGGCCGAACAAGGCGAAGGGGTGGGAGGACGCGCTGTTCGGCTACGGTTTCACGGCGCGCATCACGACCTTGGCGCTCGCCTCCGAGCGCGCCGACAACCGCACCCCGGCCGTCGCCGACCCGACGAAGGACGCCGCGCAGGCATTCGTCAAGGAGCTCGGCAAGCGCGGTATCACGGCGACGTACGGCAAGAACGTGACGAAGCCGGCGGCGGGGCAGCAGCTCGGGTCGGTGACGTCGGCGCCGGTGCTCGACCTGCTCGGGCTCGCCTTGCAGGATTCGGACAACTCGATGGTTGAGTCCCTCGCCCGTCAGGCTGCGGCGCTCGACGGCGTGCACGGCGATTCGGCCGCGGGGGGCACGTGGGTGACGTCGGTGCTCAAGCGTGAGGGCGTCGACGTCAGCGGCGTCAAGCTCGTCGACACGAGCGGTTTGTCGTCGGGCACGACGCTGCCGGTGCGGGTGCTCGGCGACGTGCTGACGCGCGCATCGACGGGCAAGGATGCGACGTATGCGCGCGTCATCGAGCGGTTGCCGGTCTCGGCGTGGAACGGCACCCTGCACGATCGATACATGCGCGCCGAGTCGCAGGACGGCGCCGGTCTCGTGCGGGCGAAGACCGGGTCGTTGCCTGACGCGTCATCGCTGGCGGGCCTGGCGACGACGAAGAGCGGCCACCCCCTTGTGTTCGCGGTGACGACGAACGGCACGTTCTCCGACGGCGCCATCGGCGCCAAGACGGCCGTTGATCACCTCGTCACCGAGTTGACGAAGCTGCCCTGAACTCAGCACGTGCTGACGCTCGGCAGCATGCGTTGTCGAATCGCCGGCTGTCGCGTCGCCGCTCATGTTGACCGTGGATTCAGGCTGCCAGAACGGACGCACCGCTCAGGCGCTTCGGCGCAGTTCGTGCTCGACGGCTCGGCGGCTCGGCGGATTCAAGCCGAGACCGACCGATCGTCAGCTCGAGCGGCGCTCCTGACCTCTTCGAGCAGCTCGGGTGGGAAGCGGACCGGAACGGGTGTGCTCAGCCGTTCCCTTCCGCCGACGAGGCGCGCCTTGGGGCTGCTGGTTGGCTGCGTCGGCATAGAAGTCGTATTCCTGCTGCGCGCTCATGGGTTCAGACGTCATGACGGTCCTTCCGGTAGGTCGCGGCCAACGCTGACGAGGCGACGTAGCACCCGATGGGGCGGCACCTCGACGGGTCGCCCGAACGAGATGGCGCCAGCGCCACCATGGGCGCCTCTCCGGTCACCTCGGCCATCATCGGCGCCGCCCTCGGCATCGGTCGCCAAGCCGCGCAGCAGTGCTTCGCCTCATAGGCGACGACCCTGACGCTCACAGTGACTTCGGCGGGGATCGTGCTCGCCGTTGGCCGCTGTTCTTGCTGCCACGGTGCAACAGCTCTCACCGAACAACCTCGACGTAGAGGTGCTCGTGACGGCGACGGACGTCGCCTCTCTACGGGATCTCACGCCCTACCGCTGGCCCGTCGACTGACCTCGGTGCGCGAACCGTTTTGGGCGTCACGCGATGGAGTCCGTCGAGGTGGCGGGCTCACATCGGCGACCTCGACTCCCGTCCGCTGCTCAGCTGGTTCCCGTTCGAGCAGATCGAGGAAGAAGCCACCGTCTCGCAGATCGTCGGGCGTCTGAAGTTCATCGACGGCGACGGTCCCGGCCTGCTCCGTCTCGAAGCCGAACTCGGCGCCCGCCCCGTCAAGACGACGGAGGTCTGAGCGTGCCGCCCCGTCGTGGGCTCTCGGACTCGACGCCGGGCGATTCGCGACCGTCAAGGGGCTGTCAGCGCCGCGCGGTAGCGTGAGCAGCATGGGTGAACCGAGCTACATCGACTGGCGTTTCGCCGCGACGACGGGCAAGAAACTGCATCGCGGCGGCCCGCGCCTCAGTGCCGCCGAAGCGAGCGACGCCGTCGCCGAACTGCGTGACGCCGCCTGCCGCGCCCACGATCCAGTCGCGCAGACGGCGCAGCTCGTCACGCCCGACGACATCGGCGCGGTGCGCGTCGTCGACCGCAGCGCGTGGGTCGACGTCAACATCGCCTCCCTCGACGGCATGATCGCGCCCGTCGTCGACAAGATCACCGCCAAACGCGCCGCCGGGCCGGTCGCGCGCGCCATCACCGCCAAGGTGAGCGGGGGAGAGATCGGCGGGCTCATGGCGTTCATGTCGAGCAAGGTGCTCGGTCAGTACGACATCGCACCCGGCGGCACGCCGTCGCTGCTGCTCGTGGCGCCCAACATCGTCCAGGTCGAACGCGAACTCGACGTCGACCCGCACGACTTCCGCCTCTGGGTGTGCCTGCACGAAGAGGCGCACCGCGTGCAGTTCACCGCCGTGCCCTGGCTACGCGAGCACGTCGTCAGCGCCGCCCGAGACCTGCTCGTCGACATGGCGCCGACGCCCGAGGAGATGGCGACGCGCGTCGGCGAGATCGCCAAACGTGTGCCCGAGGCGTTCAAGGAGGGCTCGATGGGGCTGAGCGACATCTTCGCCACCCCCGAACAACGCACGCGCATGGCCGACCTCGCCGCCGTCATGTCCCTGCTCGAAGGCCACGCCGACGTCGTCATGGACGACGTAGGCCCGCAGATCGTGCCGAGCGTCGAGACGATCCGCGCCCGCTTCGGCGACCGCCGCGCCGGTCTCGGCAACATCGACAAGCTGCTGCGACGCCTCATGGGCCTCGAGGCCAAGATGCGCCAGTACCGTGACGGCGCAGCGTTCGTGCGCGGCGTGCAGGAAAAGGTGGGAATCGACGGTTTCAACGCCGTCTGGGCCGCCCCCGAGAACCTGCCGACGCCCGCCGAGATCCAGCGCCCTCAGCTGTGGGTCGAACGCATCCACGGGTCGCTGTTCCGATGAGTGGCCCGCACCCCAGCGTCGCTCTGACGCGCCTCGCCGTCCGCACCGCGCTGCAGCGCACGTTCTCGAGTGATGCCGCGGGTGAGCGGCGCGTCGTCGCCGGCGTCAGCGGGGGAGCCGACTCCATGGCGCTCGCCGCGGCCCTCGCGTTCGAGGCGCCGAAGCAGGGCGTCGCGGTCGACGTCGTCATCGTCGACCACGGGCTGCAGGCGGGCTCGGCGGACGTCGCCGAACGCGCGCGCCGCGCCTGCGTCGACCAGCTCGGCTTCGCGGACGACGACGTGCGCACCGTCGCCGTCATCGTCGACGCCGACGCGCCGGAAGGGCTCGAAGCGGCCGCCCGCGCGGCCCGTCGTCGAGCGCTGTTCGACGTCGCGGACGCAGTGGGCGCGGCGCGCGCCGTACTCGCGCACACGGCCGACGACCAGGCCGAACAGGTGCTGCTCGGCCTCATGCGCGGCAGCGGCACCCGAGCGCTCGCCGGCATGCGCGCCGACCGTGCGCGCCTGCTGCGACCGTTCCTGCTCGGCCCCGAGATCGTGCCAGGTGGGCCGGTGCGGCGCGTCGACACCGAGCTCGCCTGCGAAGCGCTCGGCCTCGAACCATGGCACGACCCGCACAACGACGACCCGGCCTTCAGCCGGGTGCGCGCGCGCCACACCCTCGCGGCACTCGAACGTGAACTCGCGGCACCGACACTGCGCCGCAGCCTGTTCCGCACGGCAGCGGCCGCCGGCCGCGACGCCGACCTGCTCGACCGCCTCACCGACGAGGCGCTCGCGCGCTCCGCGGGCACCGATGACTCGCGCGCCTGGCCAGCGACGTGGAGCGTCGTAGCGCTGGCCGGGCTCGACCCGGCGCTGCGCATCCGCGCGCTGCGCCGCCTCCTCGTCCTGCACGGCGCCCGCGACGCCGAACTGTCGAGCGGGCACCTGTTCGACGTCGAACGGCTGCTCGTCGCCTGGTCGGGGCAGGGGCCGATCGACGTCCCGGGTAGCGTTGAGGTTCGACGCGTCGGGGGCGAGATGACCATCAGCCCACGCCGCAAGGGAGAATGACGTGGACGGCCGCCCGCGAGCACGCGCGGTGGCGAGCGCCGGCAAGACCGGCAGAGACGACGAGGAGCCGGTGATGGACTCTTCCCAGATGGGAAACGACCTCGAGAACGTGTTGTTCACCGAGGCACAGATTCACGCGAAGCTCGAAGAGCTCGCTGCGCAGATCTGGCGTGACTACGAGGGCAAGGACGTGCTGCTCGTCGGTGTGCTCAAGGGCGCAATCCTCGTCATGGCCGACCTCATGCGAGCGCTGCCGGGCTCGGTGCCGATGGACTGGATGGCCGTCAGTTCCTACGGCTCGGGGACGAAGAGCTCCGGCGTCGTGCGCATCCTCAAGGATCTCGACGCCGACATCTCCGGCCGCCACGTCCTCATCGTCGAGGACATCATCGACTCCGGCCTGACGCTGAGCTGGATCCGCAGCAACCTCGAGTCGCGCAACCCCGCGTCGGTCGAGATCTGCACGCTGCTGCGCAAGCCGGAGGCTGCGAAGGTCGAGATCGACTGCAAGTACGTCGGATTCGACATCCCCAACTCCTTCGTCGTCGGCTACGGGCTCGACTTCGACGAGAAGTTCCGCAACCTGCGCGACATCGGCACGCTCGCGCCGCACGTGTACTCCTGATCGAGCGTCCTCGCGGCGCTGACGCCGGCGTCGCCACCGGCCGCGCCGGACGACGCACGGTTGCGCTGTGCGCGAACCCGCGGCGCAGCGGCGCGTTCAGTGGGTCACACTGTCCTATCGAGACGCATCTGCTGTCGTCGCGCGCAGGGAGCGGGAACATCGCCGCCGCGCCGCGCGTTGGCGGTTTGTTGACTGGCACTTCTTCGATGAGAGGGTCGGGGCTCGCCCCGCAAACAGATGAACGCTAAGAAAATCATGCGCACGCCGGGCCTGTACGTGGTCCTCGCGCTCGCCGTGGCGCTGCTGTTCTACATGTTCAGCAACATCGGCGGGTATTCGCGCATCGACACCTCGCAGGCCATTTCCCTCATCAACGCCGAAAAGGTCGAGAGTGCGAAGGTCACGCCCGACAGCGTCAGTCTGACGCTGAAGGACAAGCAGGACATCGGCAAGCTCAAGGACGTCAAGCGCGTCGAGGCCGACTACGTCGACGCGCGCGGCAAGCAGGTCGTCGACTCCCTGAGCGCGCACACGCCCCCGAAGGGATACACGGACGACCCGCAGCGTCAGGGCATCTTCGTCACCCTGCTGATGAACATCCTGCCGATCCTGCTGCTCGTCGGTCTGTTCTGGTTCCTCATGAGCCAGGCCCAGGGCGGCGGTTCGAAGGTCATGCAGTTCGGCAAGTCGAAGGCGAAGCTGCACAGCAAGGACATGCCGACGACGAAGTTCAGCGACGTCGCGGGCGCCGACGAGGCAGTCGAGGAACTCAAGGAGATCAAGGACTTCCTCGCCGACCCCGAGAAGTACGAGAAGATCGGCGCCAAGATCCCCAAGGGCGTGCTGCTGTACGGCCCGCCCGGCACGGGTAAGACGCTGCTCGCACGCGCCGTCGCCGGCGAGGCGAACGTGCCGTTCTACACGATCTCAGGTTCTGACTTCGTCGAGATGTTCGTCGGTGTTGGTGCGAGCCGTGTGCGTGACCTGTTCGCGCAGGCCAAGGAGAACAGCCCCGCCATCATCTTCGTCGACGAGATCGACGCCGTCGGCCGCCACCGCGGCGCCGGCCTGGGCGGAGGCCACGACGAGCGTGAGCAGACGCTCAACCAGCTCCTCGTCGAGATGGACGGCTTCGACGACCGCACGCGCGTCATCCTGATCGCGGCGACCAACCGCCCCGACATCCTCGATCCGGCACTGCTGCGTCCCGGCCGTTTCGACCGTCAGATCGCGGTGGAGGCGCCCGACATGGGCGGCCGCCACCACATCCTGCAGGTGCACGCCCAGGGCAAGCCGATGGCGAAGGACGTCGACCTCATGTCGGTCGCGCGCCGCACACCGGGCTTCTCCGGCGCCGAGCTCGAGAACGTGCTCAACGAGGCTGCGCTGCTCACCGCGCGCACCAACGGCACGATCATCACGAACGAGGCCCTCGACGAGGCGATCGACCGCGTCATGGCCGGCCCGCAGAAGAAGTCGCGCCCGATGAGCGCGAAGGAGCGCAAGGTCACCGCGTACCACGAGGGTGGCCACGCCCTCGTCGCCGCCGCGATGAACAACACCGACCCGGTCAGCAAGATCACGATCCTGCCGCGCGGGCGCGCGCTGGGCTACACGATGGTGCTGCCGACCGACGACAAGTACTCGACGACGCGCAACGAACTGCTCGACCAGCTCGCGTACGCCCTCGGCGGCCGTGTCGCCGAAGAGATGGTGTTCCACGACCCGAGCACCGGTGCGAGCAACGACATCGAGAAGGCCACCGACATCGCCCGCAAGATGGTGACGCAGTTCGGCATGAGCGAGAACGTCGGCGCCGTGCACCTCGGCAACTCCGGCGGCGAGGTCTTCCTCGGCCGCGACATGGGCGGCAACAACCGCGAGTACTCCGAGCAGGTCGCCGCGATGGTCGACGTCGAGGTCCGCAAGCTCATCGAGGGCGCACACGACGAGGCCTGGCGCGCGCTCAACAACAACCGCGACATCCTCGACGCCCTCGTGCTCGAACTGCTCGAGAAGGAGACCCTCGACGCGCCGCGCCTGGCTGAGATCTTCTCCGCCGTGCGCAAGGAGCCGGTGCGTGAGGTGTGGCTCTCGAGCGAACAGCGCCACGTCAGCACGCGCGGCCCGGTCATGACGCCCGCCGAACAGCGCGCTATCGACCTCGGCAAGAACCCGCACGCCGACGAGCGTCCCGACGGCGAGATCAGCCTCTACCCGCCGCAGCCGCCGGCCGGCCCTGGCCTGCAGGGCCCCAGCGACGTCGGGCCTGGCCTGGGTGACTGAGCGCCGTGGCTGAGACGCACGACGTGGTCGGCGCCGAGGTCGACCTTGCGCGCCTCGAAGCGGCCGTCCGCGAGATCCTGCTCGCGGTCGGGGAGAACCCCGACCGCGAGGGGCTCGTCGAGACGCCCGCCCGCGTGGCACGCGCCTACGCGGAGATCTTCGCGGGCCTGCGACAGAACCCCGAGGACGTGCTCGTCAAGACGTTCGACGTCGACCACGAAGAGCTCATCCTCGTGCGCGACATCGAGGTCTACTCGACGTGTGAGCATCACCTGGTGCCGTTCCACGGCGTCGCGCACGTCGGGTACATCCCGTCCACGTCCGGCCGGGTGACGGGGCTGAGCAAGCTCGCGCGGCTCGTCGACGTGTTCGCGAAGCGCCCGCAGGTTCAGGAGCGGCTGACGACACAGATCGCCGACGCGCTCGTCGAACACCTCGACGCGCAGGGCGTCATCGTCGTCATCGAAGCCGAGCACCTGTGCATGTCGATGCGTGGCATCCGCAAGCCGGGCGCGCGCACGATCACCTCGGCCGTCCGCGGCCAACTGCGCAACCCCGCGACCCGCGCCGAGGCGATGAGCCTCGTCATGGGCAAGTGACGCACTCGTCGGAGGAACGCATGAGTGAGATGCGCACGGATCGTTCGTCTCCAGGTGATTCGAACGGCAATGCGCTCGACGGTTCGTCGCCGCGTGCGGATGGACCGGTGCGGCGTCCGCTCGTCATGGCAGTCGTCAACGTCACGCCCGACTCGTTCAGCGACGGCGGACGCTGGTTCGACGCGGCCGCCGCGGTCGAGCACGGCCTGCAGCTGGTGGCGCAGGGCGCCGACATCCTCGACGTCGGCGGCGAGTCGACCCGTCCGGGAGCCCAGCGTCCCAGCGCTGACGAGGAGGCCCGACGCGTCATCCCCGTCGTGCGTGAACTGGCCGCCGCGGGTGCGCGCGTGAGTGTCGACACGATGCGCGCGAGTGTCGCCGAGGCCGCCGTCGCTGCCGGAGCGGACATCATCAACGACGTCAGCGGCGCGCTCGCCGACCCAGCGATGCGCGACGTCGCCGCCGCGAGTGACGCGACGTTCGTCGCGATGCACTGGCGCGGGCACTCCGTCGACATGCAGCAGCAGCACACCGCGTACGACGACATCGTCACGGATGTGTGTCGCGAGCTGGCCGAGTCCGTGGCCGCGCTGCGGGAGGCCGGCGTCCGCGACGGCAGGCTCGTCGTCGACCCCGGCTTCGGGTTCGCGAAGACGGCCGAGCAGAACTGGGAACTGCTCGCGCGCATGGGCGAGTTCGACGTCGACGGGCTGCCGGTGCTGTGGGGCACGTCGCGCAAGAGTTTTCTCGGCGTCGCAGGGCGGACGCCGCAGCTCATCGCGGACGGCGCGTCCGTCCCGCCCGCCGCGCGCGACGCCGCGACGGCCGCGACCAGCGTCCTCGCCGCCCAGCACGACGCATGGGCGGTGCGCGTGCACGATGTGCCGTCGACGCTCGCAGCGCTCGACGTCGTCGCCGCGGCGCGCGGGGCCGTGGCGCCCCGGTCGGCCGGGGCGCGAGTGGGCGGAGGCATGCCCCGATGAGTGACCGCATCACCCTCACCGGCCTCGCAGTGACGGCGTGCCATGGCGTGCTCGACTTCGAGAAGCGCATCCCGCATTCGTTCGTGCTCGACATCAGCCTCGAGGCCGACCTGGGCCCCGCGGGCCGCAGCGACGATCTCGAGGCGTCGCTGTCGTACGCCGACGTCGCCGCGCGCGCCGTCGAGGTGTGCTCCGGCGAGCCGGTCGATCTCATCGAGACGCTCGCCGAGCGCGTCGCCGACGCTTGCCTCGCGTGGGAGATCGTCGAGGCGGTCGACGTCACCGTCCACAAGCCGCACGCTCCCGCAGGTGTCGCGTTCACTCCGTCGACCGGGGTGTTGGCAGGCCCGTCGGTGAGCGTTCGCCGCGAGCAGCGCCGCCGCGTCGTCATCGCGATGGGCACGAACCTCGGACGGCGGGTCGCGACGTTGCGCGCGGCGCTCGACTCGCTGCGGGCGCTCGAGGGGTTCGAGGTGACCCAGGTGTCGCCCCTCGTCGAGACCGACCCCGTCGGGGGCGTCGCGCAGCCCGACTACCTCAACGCCGTCGTCGTCGGCGTCACCCGGCTCGCGCCGGGGCATCTCATCCGCGAGCTGCATCGCATCGAAGCCGATCACGGCCGCGTTCGCGGTGAGCGCTGGGGCGCGCGCACCCTCGACCTCGACGTCGTGACGCTCGGCGAGGCCGGTCGCGAGGACGAGATCGTGCTCGCCGACGAGCGCGACGGGGTGCAGGCCGGCGCGGCGGACGCGTCGTGGTCGCCCCTCGCCCTGCCGCACCCGCGGGCTCATGAGCGCGCGTTCGTGCTCGTCCCGTGGGCCCAGGCGGCGCCGTGGATGGCGGTGCGCACCCCTGACGGCGTCCTGCCGCTGCTCGACGCCGTGCAGCGCGTCGATGCGTCCGGGGTGCGCCGCGGCCCGTCGTGGGACGACGACGACCACATCGACCTCGAGGAAGGCCTGACATGAAGCCCGTCCGACCGGTCACCGCCGTCGTCGCGGGGCTGCTCGTCGCGCTCATCAGCGGCGGCCTCCTGCAGCTGATGCACAACAGTGGGCGCGCCGTGCCGCAGCACTCGTGGTGGGAGGTGCTCGTCGTCCTCGCGGCGTGCGGGCTGCTCGTCGCAGGCGGATGGCGCATCCGCGACGAGGTGCGCGCCCGCACGAAGGCGAAGAAGGAAGCGGACGCCGCGCGCCGCGCCGGGTCCGACGAGAGCGAGATCCGCGCGGCCGCCGCAGCCATCGTCCAGGGGCGCGAGACGGTGGCGCCCGACACGGCCCGACGTATCGTCGTGCTCTCGCAGACGGCCGCCATCGGTGGCGGCATCCTCGCCGGATGGTATGCGGGGCAGGCCGTCACCCAGCTCGCGCGCCTCAGCGTGCCGTCCGTCCGTTCGGCCGTGCTGCTGCTCGGGGTGCTTGTCGTCAGCTCCGTCGTGCTCAGCGTGCTGGGGTTCGTCGTGCAGCGTTGGTGCACGATTCCCGACGACGAACGCTGACGCGCAAGCCCGCTTCCTTGCAGGCTGGATCGGTGGACGGCTGCACGCGTCGACCGTGAACCGCGCAGGTGGTCAAGAGTTCGCGGCCGCTTCACAGCCGGCCGCATGACGATGGGGCCCGTTCGTGGTGAACGGGCCCCATCGTCATGCGGGGCGCGGGTGCTGAGGCCCGCCGGCTGGCGTCAGTTCTCTCGACGTCCGGCGAACGCCGCGCCACCGATGGCGACGACACCCGCCGCAGCGAGGCCGATGCCGGCGAGGTTCATCGAGTCGTGACCGACGTAGTCGGTCTCGACCTTCGGGCCCTGACCGCCGCCCGTCGTGTGCGACGGCGACGGCATCGCCGTGGAGCTGGCCGTGCTCGTGGACGGCGCCGTCGGGCTGGTGCTCGTCGTGGGGCTCGTCGACGTGGTGGTCGAGCTCGACGACGTCGGGCTGGTCGAGGTGGACGTCGACGTCGACGTGCTCGTCGACGGGGCAGCATTACCGACCTTGATCGTCGCGATCGTCGTGTTGGCGCCCGCTGCCGGTGCGCAGCTGATGTTGAGGATGAAGCCCGAATCCGTCGTCTGGTTCGAGGTGAAGCTGCCGGCCTTGACATCGACCGTGCCCGCCGCAGCCGGGGCCGTCTCTGCCTGGCCGGTGCCCTCCGCGTTCGTCACGACGCCGCCGCTCGCGGGCACCGAGACCTGGGGGATCGTCAGGTCGACAGAGCGGGCGGTGCCGCCGAACGTGTACGCCGCTGCCGCCGTACCCCTGATGGTCTTCACGCCGAGGCCACGCAGTTGGTCTGCGGCGTCCTTGCCCGTCGTCACCTTCGCCGTGATCTTCGGGGCGGGGATCGCCGCGCCCGGTGCCACATTGGTGGGCACAGCTGCGGTCATCGTCACGGTCCACGGGTCCGTGAAGGTTCGCTCGAGGCCCTGGTTCGTCAATTGGCACTTGTAGTTGATGGACGAGGTCGCAGCGGACGCAGTGCTCGCCGTGGTGGCCATGCCGATGAGGGCAGCTCCGCCGACGAGGCTGAGGGCGCCAACCGATGCAAGACCGCGGCGGGTGCGAGAGGCGGGGCGAACTGAGTGCTTGCTCATGGAAAACAACTCCTGAGGGTCGAAACAGGGGGTCGACGGGCGCAGGCCCTACCTGAGCGTAACCCCATGTGACGTGACACACATCGCTTTTGCAGCAGCCCACCTACGGAAGCGTAGGTTTTCTCGGTGCGCGAGACGAGGGCCGCGCGATCCGGCGTGGCTCGGACGAACGATGGGGCGGTGTCGCTGCCTGGCGCTAAGGCCGGGCCCGTACCGTGCGCAAGGGCTGCATCTACTTGTCGATATCTGATTGATAAATGAGACCCACCTCGCTGCGCCAAGGCCGGCATGCTCCGCAAGCTCCGACGTCGGCCTCAGCTCCGCTCGGCGGGACTCATTTGTCTATGTCCCCGACCACAAAGAACATCGACCCCAGGATCGCCACCATGTCGGCCAAGAGTTGCCCCCTCATCACCTCGCCGAGGCACGCCATGTTGTTGAACGACGCCGAACGCAACTTCAACCGCCACGGCGTCTTCTCACCCCGCGACACGATGTAATACCCGTTGAAACCGAGCGGGTTCTCCGTCGCCACATACCCATCGCCCTCAGGCACCTTCAGCACCTTCGGCAACTTCACGTTCACCGGCCCCGGCGGCAAGCTCTGCAACACCTCGATGCAGGCGTCCGCGAGATCGAGCGACACATGCGTCTGATCGAGCAACACCTCGAGACGAGCCAGCGAATCACCCTCGGAGCGCGTGATGACGCGCCCCGGCCCGCCCGGAGCGAACAGCTCTCCGTAGGCGAGATATGGGTCGTCGCGGCGCAGGTCGACGTCGACGCCCGACGCGCGCGCGATCGGCCCGGTGATGCCGTACTGCTCGACCATCTCGCGAGAAACGACGCCAACGCCCTTCGTCCGCGCATTCAAGATCGGATTACCGACGATGAAGCTCTCGATCTCCGGCATGCGTGAACGCACGAGAGAAACGGCCGCCGCGGCGCGATCGAGCCACCCGGCCGGAATGTCGTCGCGCAGGCCGCCGACGCGGTTGAACATGTAATGCAGGCGGCCGCCCGCGATTTCCTCCATGACGCCCTGCAGCTCTTCGCGCTCACGGAACACGTAGAACATCGGCGTGATGGCGCCCAATTCGAGTGGATACGAACCGAGGAACATGAGGTGATTGAGCACGCGATTCAATTCGGAGAGCAGCGTCCGCGTCCACGTCGCGCGCTCAGGCACCTCCATGCCCAGCATCTTCTCGACGGCGAGGGCCACGCCGATCTCACTGCTGAACGCCGATAGCCAGTCGTGACGGTTCGCGAGCACGAGGATCTGACGGTAGTCGCGCACCTCGAACAACTTCTCCGCGCCGCGGTGCATGTACCCGACGATCGGCTCGCACTTCGTGATGCGCTCACCGTCGAGCGTGATGCGTAGGCGCAGCACGCCATGTGTCGCCGGATGCTGCGGGCCGATGTTGAGCACCATGTCCGACGTCGCGAGCCCACCCGCGCCCATGCCGACGGTGAGTTCACGCGGGGACGACGCAGGAGACGACATGCCCCCAGTTTGCCAAACGCGACGACGCCCGCCGCGGCGCCGCGCCCTGATGGAGTGGGGCACGTGGGCGGCGAGGCGTGACGACGTGGCAGACGACGACGTGGCGAGGTGACCTGGGGGCCGTGGTGGCCGTGGTGGCCGAGTTGCGGCTGAGGACTGACGTCGCGAGTAGCGCCGGGGCCATCATGGCGGGGCCGTGCGCGGCGCGTCGGTATATCGGCGTGGTGGGGAGCCTCGGGCGCGTGCGCCCAGTGCGGTGCGCGAACGTCGGGTGGGGGCTGAAACTCCACCATGCGGGCTTTCGGCTCTCAGCGCGGTCCTTCAGGGCTGTAATCGCGCATGGCGGCGTTTCGGCTCCGAGGTGCGCAACCCCGGTGGGTTGCGCACCTCGTGTCGATTCCGGGCCGAGGGGCCGAGGCGACAGCGTCGTGCGGCCATAGGCCCTCAGCGGCTCAGCGCGTGACGCACTCTTCGTCGCGCGTGGGGCGGACGTCGTCGAGCCAGCGTTCGATCTCGGCGTCGTGCTCGGCCGCGACGACGGGGCCGAAGCTCTCCGCGTGACGCGACTCGTCGAGACGCACGAGCACGACACCGCCGACGATGAACGCGCCGCCGACGACCTGGACGAGCGTCGGGGCCTCGCCGACGAACATCCACGCGAAGGCGACGGCGAACAGCACCTCGAGCAGCGAGATGAACGACGCGACCGTCGTGCCGAGTGCGCGGGCGGCGTAGATGCCCGTCGCGTAGGCGAGGGCCGCAGCGATGAGCGCGAGGCCGAGCACCGGCACCCAGAACGGCATCTGCGAACCGGCGAACGTGACGTCGGCGGTGCTCACCGAGACCGGCTGCACGCCGAGTGCGCACATCGCGAGCAGGATGACGGCGCCGACGCTCATGCCGCCACCGGCGAGTGCGATCGGGGGCAGCTCCGACTCCTCGTCGCCCGCGATGACGAAGTACACCGTCAGGCACAGCGCTGCGCCCAGCGCCCACGCGATGCCGATGGGGTCGACGCTGAAACCGTTGAACACGTCGAGCACGAACAGCAGCCCGACGATGGCCGCAGCCGTCCCGGCGATCGTCAAGCGCCGCGGCGTGCGGCCGTAGCGCGCCCACGCCCAGCCGACGAGCAGCATCGGCGCGAGGTACTCGATGAGCAGTGCGACACCGACGCTGACGTGCGTGACGGCGTTGAAGTAGAACAGCTGGCAGCCGGCGACGCCGAAGATGCCGTAGAGCACGATCGGCTTGATGTTGTCGCGCAGCACGTGCCAGCGCCCACTCAGCGCCATCGCCGTCGGGATGGCGAGCGCGAGCGCTGCGATGCTGATGCGGGCCGCGACGGCCGTGACGGGCGTCCACCCGGAGCCGAGCAGTGCCTTCGCGAACGAACCGGACGTGCCGAACGCCGCACACGAGACAATGGCGATGATGAGGCCCATGCTCGTGTGGGACATCGCGCCGGATCGGCCCGCGCGCCTGCGGGTGGCGACGGGGATGGGCTCGATGTCGTGTGCGATCTGGCTGGGAGCCATGGGGGAACACCTCCAACTCTCGTGTAAGTGGTCAAAACCAGGAACACCGGTTACGTTAGACCTGGAAGAGGTCAGGAGTCAAAATGCCCTTTGGTCATGACACGGAGGACGGTCTGCTGTCCGTCGCCGCGCTCGTCAACACCGCCACGCCCGACGACACCCTCACCGAGATCGCCGACCTCGACGCCTTCGTCGAGTCCTGGGGGTACACCGGCACGCACGAGCGCACGCACGCCGAACTCGACGAGGTGCGCGCCCTGCGCCCCCGATTCCTCGAGGCGTGGTCACTGTCGCGCGACGAACTCGTCGCGTTCGTCAACGAGGTGATGCTGCAGTACCGTGCGCTGCCGCAACTCGTGCGTCACGACGAGTGGGATTACCACCTGCACGCGACGCCGTCCGACGCGCCACTGGCGAGCCGCATGGCGGTCGACGCCGTCATGGCGTTCGTCGACGTCATCCGCGCCGACGAACTCGACCGCCTCAAGATGTGCGCCGGTGACTGCGGGGGAGTGCTCGTCGACCTGTCGAAGAACCGCTCCCGCCGCTACTGCGATCGCGGGTGCGGAAACCGCGCCAACGTCGCCGCCTATCGCGCGCGCAAGGCGGCCGAATCGGTGTCCTGACGCTCGGCTCCGTTCGACTCCCCCTCGCCGGACGCGGCCAGGTGGCGCGTCTCGAGGCTGATCGTGCCAGGCGGGGGCGACAACCCGGCACGACGGGCGTTTGCGGGTGGTCGAGGGTGGCGGCGGCCGCGTCAGCCGATCGTGCGCGTGAACCACGCGAAGGCTCCGAGGCCACCCGGATGCGTGGCCGTCGCGAGCGCCGAGCGGGCCGCGAGGCGAGCGAGGTAGACGGGTGGGTCGCTCGAGGCGAGGGCGAGCGGAACGGGTTCCAGGGCCAGCTCGCCGAACAGTTCGAGCAGTACGTCGCGCTGGGTGCGCACGTCGTCGGCATCGAGGGAATCGAGCGCGACGTGCGCCGTCACGTCGCACGAACCGTCGGGAACGGGCGCGCACTCGCTGCCGTCACGGAAGCCGGTGAGGGTGCCGAACGGCGGCCGCGTACCGCTCGTGGACGCGTAGTCGATTCCGACCACGACGCTGCCAGCCGCGGCATGACGCGTCACCTCCGCGACGAGCGCCGCCCAGGCCGCATCACGCGTCATGCCGATCTCGACGCGCTCGCCGGGTTCGCGACGGGTGGCGTTATCGCGGCCATCGGCCGGAGGTAGGGCGTCGTCAGGCACGGGGTGGGGCGGTGGATCGTCGGGGGCATCGATCGTGGGCTGGGCCGCCGACGAATGTGGACGAAGATCGCCGACGTGGACAGGCATCGCCGTTGGGGCATGACGGGCGGCCCACCGGGCGGCGTCGGGAGGGAGTGGGGCACCTAGCGTCTCGTCCCCGTCGAGCGTGACGAGTACCTCGCGCAGGACACCGTCGTCGTCAGCCTCCGCGATGTCGCACGGCACGACGTCGAGCCACTCGTGCGCGACGACGAACGCCCGACGACCTGCGATGACGTCGAGCGACGGAATCGACGCCCCTCCCGCAGAACGCACCCAGGCGATGCGGCTGCTGAGTTCGGGCGGACGCTCGACGACGTCAACGCCCACGAGGTCGACGTCATCGACGAACCGGCTGATGGTGGCCAGCAGTTCGCCACGGCCGCAGGCGAAGTCGACGACAACGTCCGCGTCGATGCGTTCGGCCATGGCGACGATCGCCTGCGCGAGCACCTCATCGACGCCGGGAATGCCCTGCGCGCTCGTCGCAAAATGGCCCCCGGGGCCCTCGTCACGTCGATAGAAACCGTCACGGCCGTAGAGCGCGGCCTGCCAGGCGTCGCGCCACGGCACCGCGTGGCTCACCGGCATGTCGGAGTTCTCGAACTGCTGCGTCACGTCGCGACTCTACGTCGCGCCCACGCGTCGACCGCCCATGTGCCGACCATGACAGCGGCAGAATGGGGCCATGCCCTTCCTCTCGCTCGACGCCGACCTGCCGCCGGCGCGACGCGTCATCATCGCGGGGCCGTCGGGCAGCGGCAAGACGACGGCGTGTGCGCTCGTCAGCGATCGGATCGGGGTGCCGCATCATGAGATAGACGCGCTGTTCCACGGCCCCGGGTGGCAACCGCGCCCGCAGTTTCATGACGACGTCGCGCGGTTCGTCGCGACCGAGGCGTGGGTCACCGAGTGGCAATACAGCGAGGTGCGTGGCCTGCTCGCCGAGCGCGCCGAACTGCTCATCTGGCTCGATCTGCCGCGCGGCACCGTGACGCGGCAGGTCGTCAGCCGGACGCTGCGGCGACGTCTGTTTCGCCAAGAACTGTGGAACGGGAACACCGAAGGCCCTCTGCGCACCTTCTTCACCGACCCCGAGCACATCGTGCGCTGGTCGTGGCAGGGCCACGCGCGCTACCGGGGGCTCATCGGCGACGTCGCAGCTCGACGACCTCAGCTGCCGATCGTCCGCGTTTGTTCGCGACGTGAGCTGACGCATCTGATCGAGCGACTGCCCCGCGCCTGAGCGCCGGCAGCGCATCGAAACGAGTCGCCCGCACTGACGGCCCGACGTGCGACGCCGCGTCCCGTCGAGCGGCCCGAAACGCACGCATCGAGCGCCGGGCGCCCCCGTCGAGTGACCAACGCGCATCCCTCACCGAGCACACGGCCCCGCAGTGATTCGAGGACCTCGCGGACGGGAGTAGCGTTGGGCGGGTGACTTTCGAGCAGCCGACCCCGCTCCCGGGCGCGCCAAGCCTGCGCGTCGGCGTCATCGGTGCGGGGCGAGTCGGTGCGGTGCTGGGGGCGGCGTTGCGCAAGGCGGGGCATGACGTCGTCGCCGTCAGCGGCGTGTCCGAGGCGAGCCGCGAGCGGGCTGAGGCGCTGCTGCCCGGAGTCCCCGTCCAGCAGCCGGCCGGCGTCGCAGCGGCCGCCGATCTCGTCCTGCTCACCGTGCCCGACGACGAACTCGCCGCTCTGGTCCACGGCCTCGACTTCCCCGGCACGCTCGGCCCGCGCATCGTCGTCCACACGAGCGGCGCGCAGGGCATCGGCGTGCTCGCGCCCGTCGTCGAGGCCGGCGGGGTGCCGCTCGCGATTCACCCGGCGATGACGTTCAGCGGCACCGCGGTCGACCTGACGCGCCTCGCCGGCTGCCCGTTCGCCGTCACGGCGATGCCCGACCACCGCATGGTCGCCGACGCGCTCGTGCTCGACATGGGCGGCGAGCCGTTCACCGTCGACGAGGCCGATCGCACGCAGTACCACGCGGCGCTCGCGCACGGCTCGAACCACCTCGTCACCCTCGTCGCGCAGGCCGCCGAGCTGCTGCGCCGCATCGACGTCGACGACCCGGGCCGCCTGCTGCGTCCGCTGCTCGAGGCCGCGCTCGACAACGCCCTCGAACGCGGCGACAAGGCGCTGACGGGCCCCGTCGCGCGCGGTGACGCGGGCACGTTGACGCGTCACCTCGACATGCTCGACGCGCTCGCCCACACTGGTGTGGCACTCGACATTGCCCCGACCTACCGCGCGCTCGCGCTCGCGACCGCGCAACGCAGCTCGGCGCGCGGCGCTCTCACCCCGACGCAGATCGACGCCGTCCTCACCGCGCTCGACGGGCCACCAGACCAGGGCGGGGTGGGCCCCGAGCCCCCGACGCCCTGATCCGTCCGCTCCGATCGTTCCTCCACAATCTCCGACACCCACCCCGTCAGGTTCGAGCCCCGTCCCTGACCACGCCACCGGGAGCCACGCATGACCGCACCTGTCGTCACCCACGCCCGCACCGAGTTCGCCGACGCCCGCGGACGCCTCGGCGGCAGCGTCGGCGTCGTCATGACGATGGGGGCCCTGCACGAGGGGCATGCGACGCTCATCCGTCGCGCGCGCGAGGAGAACGACGCCGTCGTCGTCACGATCTTCCTCAACCCGCTGCAGTTCGCGGCGGGGGAGGACCTGTCGCGCTACCCCCGCACGCTGCAGCGCGACCTCGAGATCTGCGAGCGCGAGGGCGCCGACCTCGTGTTCGCTCCGAGCCCTGACGTCGTCTACCCCGACGGTGAGCCGGGCGTGCGCGTCTCGGCGGGCCCGCTGGGCGGCGTCCTCGAAGGTGCGTCGCGCCCCGGGCACTTCGACGGGATGCTGACGGTCGTCAACAAGCTGCTCAACATCGTGCACCCGACGCGCGCCTACTACGGCCAGAAGGACGCGCAGCAGTTGCTGCTCATCAAGCGCATGGTGCGTGACCTCGACATGTCCGTCGAGATCGTCGGCGTACCGACCGTCCGCGAGTCCGACGGGCTCGCCCTCAGCAGCCGCAACGCCTATCTGAGCGACGACGACCGCGAGGTCGCGCTGTGCCTGTCGAAGGCCCTCCAGGCCGGTGAGGCCGCTCGTAACTCCGGCCCCGCCGCTGTACGGCGCGCTGCGCGGGACGTCCTCGTGCGCGAACCGCTGGCCCTCGTCGACTACCTCGTGCTCGTCGACCCGGTCACGTTGGAGCAGGTGCCCGAGTACTTCCGCGGGGAGGCGCTGCTCGCCGTCGCGGCCAAGGTCGGCACGACCCGGTTGATCGACAACGTCCCCCTCGTCGTCGGCGGTCGCGAGGCCTGAACCGCGGCCTCGTAGACTGAACACCTGGAGCGGCCCGGCGAGGCGGCTGCACGTGAAAGGAAGTGGAGCCCGTGGACAGCCTGTGGCCGGCCATCGAGACGCTCATTCCGTCGATCGGAATTCTCGGCCTGTTCTACCTCATCCTGCGTCACATCATCGAGGGCGACCGGCGTGAACGCGTCGCGCAGGCGCAATGGGAGCGCGAACACGACCTGACGAAGGGTGCCGTCGCGCCCGGCGACGAGGAGGCGCGTCTGCAGAATGCGCACCTGCCGAAGGCTGCACCCGGAACGATGAGTTCTCGCGCGACGAAGCCCCCGGAATGATCGCCCCATTCCAGGCGCGTGAATTGCGTCTGAGAAAATACTCGGGGAAAGAGCGAAATCGGTTGCCGGGTTTCACTCTTTCGCGTATCGGACGGTAATGTCGGGTTCGTCGCCTCGCCCCCGCGAGGCAGAATCATTCGCACTTCGAAAGGAGCCGACCATGGCTCAGCGCATCCATGTCACGCTGGAAGACGACATCGACGGCTCGGACGCGAGCGAGACCATCCAGTTCGCCCTCGACGGTGTGAACTACGAGATCGACCTGTCCGACGAGAACGCCGCCAAGCTGCGTGATTCTCTCGCCACCTGGGTCGGTCACGCTCGTCGTGTCGGCGGTCGTAAGCAGCAGTCGAAGGCGTCCTCGACGCGCGGCGGTGGTCGTTCCGACCTCAATGCCATTCGTGACTGGGGCCGCGCGAACGGCTGGACGGTCAGTGACCGCGGCCGCGTCTCGGCCGACCTCATGAAGGCCTACGACGCCGCCACGAAGAACTGACGTTCGCCACGGCGCGAAGAACTTCCAGAGAGGCCCTGTGCTTTCCGTGTGGAAAGTGCAGGGTCCTTCTGTCTTGTCGGCTCGACGCGCTTGCGTGCTCTCGTCTCATTGTTTGATTCGTTCAGCGGAGCAGGGCGTCCATCGGGTCGGGCCGGTCGAGTCGTTCGTCGAGCACCTCGTGGAGGTCGAGCTGCCGCAGGGAGCCGGGCTTGGTGCGGGCCGTCTCGATCTCGTCCCACGTTCGCGGCGTGGCGACGAACGGCCGGTTGCGGCCACGCAGCGACCATGGGGTGATGGTCGTCTTGGCCGCGACGTTCTGCGACCAGTCGATGAACACCTTGCCGGGGCGTAGTGATTTCGTCATCTTCGCGGTGATGAGTTCGGGGCGCATCTCGGTGAGCTTCTCCGCGAGGGTGCGGGCGAACTCGCGAATGTCGTCACTCGAATGGGTGCCGTCGAGGCGTGCGTAGATCTGCATTCCCTTGCTGCCCGAGGTGACGGGAACGCTGGGCCAGCCCAGTGAACCGAGCAGTTCATGCAGCATGACGGCGACCGCGGCGCATTCGTCGAGCCCCGCGGGAGCGCCCGGGTCGAGGTCGAGAACGATGCGGTCAGGATTTTCGCGTTCGCCATCCCGCCAGCGCCACTGTGGTGTGTGGAATTCGAGGGAGGCGAGGTTCGCGAAATAGCTGAGGGCGGCGACGGAATCGACGAACGGGTATGTGACCTTGTCGATCTCTTCGCGTTCGATCCAGTGCGGTGCACCCGATGGGGTGTTCTTCTCGAAGAACTCGAGTTTTCCGACACCATGCGGAAAACGCAGCCGGGTGACCGGTCGGTCTTTCATCTGCGCAAGCATTCGCGGTGCGACGCTCGCGTAATAGTGCAGTACCTCACCCTTCGTCGTCTCCGTCGCGGGGTACAGGATCTTGTCGAGATTCGTCAGGCGCAGCGTCCGCCCGTCGACCTCGACGACGGTGGGGCTCACCTCGGGGCTCATGCGTCGTCCTCACGTGCGGCGATGTCGAGGCGCAGCCCGGTGTATGCGGGCTGACGCAGCCGCCCGCCCGCGCTGCGCCCCAGGTGGGTGACGTCGACGAGGATCTCGGGGCGCACCCAGTGGGTGCCGCCGGCGTCCTCCGCGGCGAGAGCATCGCGCGGCACGGCCGGCTCGGGCGCCGGCGTCAGCCACTCGAGCAGCGCGCGCCCGGCCGCGGCCGAGAATCCGGTGCCGACGCGTCCGCGATAGATGAGCTCGCCGTCGGCCCATTCGCCGACGAGGATCGCGCCCAGCGCGCCGACGGTGCCGTCGACCGGTCGCCAACCGAGGACGACGAACGTCTCGCGGGTGCGGTGGACGCTCTTGAGCCAGTCCTCGCTGCGCACGCCCGGGCGATACGGTGAATCGACGCGCTTGCTGACGACGCCCTCGAGGCCCGCGTCACGGGTCGCGGCGAGTAGCGCGTCGCCGTCGTCATGCGCGGGCGGCACCTGGATCGCGGAGGCCGTGGCGCTCGATCCGTCGTCGCCCGAGCCACCGATTCCGGCGCCGTCGAGCAGTTCACGACGCGCGCTCCACGGCAGGGCGATGACGTCGTGCCCGGCGGCGCGCAGCACGTCGAACGTCATGAGCTGCACAGGAGTTCGTGCGAGGGCCGCGGCTTCGTCGGGGCTGGCGGCGCGCATGCGTGAGCGTCCGCCGCCGGGGGCGAGTCGGTGCATGACAGCGCGGAAGTCGGGCCGCCCGTTCGTCAGGGCGACGAGCTCGCCGTCGAGGACGAGGTCGTCGAAGTCGCGCAGGCGTGAACCGGTGATCTCGGGGAAGCGCGCGGAGCAGTCGGCGCCGGAGCGCGTCGCGATCGTCACCTCACCGCCGCGGACGGTGACGATGGCGCGGATGCCGTCCCACTTCACCTCGTGGCGCCACGCGGGCCCGCTCGGCACGTGAGGTGTCGGTGTCGCGAGCATCGGGCGCATAGGCTCACCCTAGATGTGACACCGCACGAGCGAGAAGGGCGCGAAGGGCATGCGAGCGATCTGGAAGGGTGCCGTCAGTTTCGGCCTCGTCAACGTGCCGGTACGTCTGTACTCGGCGACGGAGAACCACGACGTGCAGTTCCGTCAGGTGCACGAGAAGGACGGCGGACGCATCAAGTACCAGCGTGTCTGCTCGATCGACGGCGAGCAGGTCGCCTACAGCGACATCGCGAAGGGGTACGAGACGCCCGAGGGGCAGATGGTCGTGCTGACGGACGCAGACCTTGCCGACCTGCCGCTCGTCACGAGCAAGGAGATCGCCGTCGACCGGTTCGTGCCGGCCGAGCAGATCAGCCCGCTCGTGCTCGACAAGGTCTACTACCTCGAGCCCGACAAGGCGGCACTCAAGCCGTACGCCCTGCTGCGTAGCGCGCTCGAGGAGAGCGGGCGCGTCGCCGTCGTCACGGTGTCGTTGCGCACGCGCGTGACGGTGGCCGTCCTGCGCGTCGAGGGCAAGGCCATCGTCCTGCAGACGTTGCTGTGGCCCGACGAGGTGCGCGAGCCCGACTTCGCCGTCCTCGAGACGAAGGCGGAGGTGACGGATTCGGAGCAGGCGATGGCGGCGATGCTCGTCGAGTCGTTGTCGGGTGACTTCGACCCCGAGGCGTACGAGGACACCTACGAGCAGGCCGTGCGCGAGGTCGTCGAGGCCAAGCTCGCGGGCGGCGAGGTCAAGGAACCCGAAGACAAGCCGGAGGAGAGCGCCGAGGTCGTCGACCTGCTCGCCGCCCTGCAGGCCAGCGTCGACCGGGCCAAGAAAGCACGCGGCGAAGCAGCGAGCTGACGCGCTCAGCCGCGTTGGGCGCCGTGTGATACTCGGACGATGATGGCGAACCCCGACGCGCCCGACGTCTACGACGCTTCGTTCGAGCAGCAGATCGGGGTGTTCATCGACCAGCACCGTGCCATGATCGCTGCGTCCCTCGACGGGTTGAGCGAGGCCGAGGCCCGACGTCGGCTCGTCCCGTCGACGACGACGCTGCTCGGCCTGGTGAAGCACGCGACGTTCGTCGAACGGGTCTGGTTCGAGGAGGCCCGTACAGGGCGCAGCCGTGCAGAACTCGGCCTGCAGCCCGGGCCCGACGAGTCGTTCGACCTGACGGACGCCGACACGTCGGCGTCCGTGCTCGACGTTTTCGCTCGCGCCTGCGAACGATCGCGACGCGCCGTGGATGGGGTGGGCGGCGACACCATCTGGTCAGGAAACCGGCGCGGCCCGTTGAGCGTTCGCTGGATCCTGCTCCACGTGCTTCGCGAGCATGCCCAGCACTGCGGGCACGCCGACATCCTGCGCGAACAGGTCCTCATGGAACGTAGCCGCTCGAGGTGATCGCCTCGGCGCCCCGGCTGTTGGCGGCGCCGGCCATGTCGATCGGCGCGGAACGCCCCAGCGGGGCAGGTGTCAGCGGATGACGCGGACGACGCGGTTCGTCAGCAGGTCGTGGGCCGCACGTCTGACGAGCGCGTTGGCATCCGGGTGCTCGCCGAGGGTTGCGGTGCAGACGTCGACGAGGTCAGCCAGCGAGCGGGGGCCGTCGAGCAGCGTCAGGTGGATGACGGCGCCGAGACCGTGCAGGTGCGCGGGCGTCGAGCCGATGAGCGTCAGCACCTCGAGCGCGTCCTCGTCGACGAGGGCGTCGACGAAGGGTGCGAGCGTCAGAACGGTGTCGTTGGTCAGGGCCTCGGCGCTGTCCGCAGGGCTCGCGACGGGATCCTCGCGCGTGGCGAAGGCGCGATCATCGTCGCCATCGCCGGCCGTGACGGCGGCATCCAGCGTCGCCGACGCGAGCGGCACGTATGGGTCGACGTCGGGCTGCTGCGTCCACCACGTGCCGGGCACGTGACGCCAGAACGGCTCCTGCGGCGCCAGCGTGAACACGTCGCGCAAGAGGGGGAGCGTGTCGGCGATCTCGCGATAACGCAGACGTTGGACGCCGCCGCCGGCGAGGGCTATCCGGGCGAGCAGGTCGAGGCAACCGTCGATCTGCGGCATCGCCGACGACTGCGGCAGGATGAGCGTCAACGCCTCGAACAGCGGCATCTCGCTCAGCTCTGCCTCGCCGGGCTCGTGAGTGCCGGCGCTGTTGTCGTCCTCGGCATCGATACGGTCGGGCGCGGTGCGCTTGGCGTCAGCTTCCGCATCGCCGCCGTTGACGCTCTCGTCAGGGCGGGCGTCGTCACGAATGCGGTCGAGCAGGACGAGCGGCCCGAGCCGCAACGCGCCCTCACGAGGCGGCGCCATGTCGAGGTCTTCGGGGCAGTGCTGCGTCTTGACGCCGGAGACACCCGGGTTGACGAGCACCGACAGCGGCTTGGGGTAGGGCATGACGTCGCGGCGGTCGTTGAAGATGAGCGTCTCGTCGGTGACGTAGCCGTAGCCGTGCGTGCAGTAGTGCTGCGTCGCCGTCGTCTTGCCGGTGCCCGATGCTGCGAACAGACCGGCGACGACGCCGGTGTCAGGGTCGCAGACGCCACCGGCGTGGAGCATGACAAACTCGCCCGCACGCGCCGAGATGGCGCGGCCGGTGAGCGTCGTCGTCAGCGTGTAGTCGCCGGTGTCGGAGCCGCTGCCGGGGGCGTCATCGATTCGATCGACGGTGATTGTCTTTGCGATGTCGACCGGCTCGACCTCAGCCGTCCCGGCTGCTCGCAAGCCTGCGGCGCTCTCGCTGCCGACCGAACTGCCACCCCGACCCACCCGATGTGGCGCGCTCGGCAAGGGCGCGATCGTGCGCTGTGACGGCGCGTCCGGGCGGCACCAGTGCCACTGACGCGCGACGGCGTCACGACGCTCGGGCTGCACGTTCACCGCGAAGTCGAGGCCGAAGACGCGAAGCTCGAGGGGGCCGTCAGTCACGTGTCCAGCCTATCCGTGACGACCGTCATGGGTGGGGCAGACCCACGAGGGCATGCGCCCCTGCCGACCGGGATCGGGGCGCGAGGTTCCGCCCTGGGCGAACGCAGCAGCCAAACGCGCCCGGAGCGGAACACGGCGGGCACACGCGGCGTTGGCACCTTCGAAGACCGGTGGTGGATGCGGCGTCACGCTGACGTCGTCACCCGCCCCGGCTAGCATCGTGTGAGATCTCGGCATCGAGGAGATGACATGTTCGAACGGTTCACCGACCGCGCCCGTCGGGTCGTGGTGCTCGCGCAAGAAGAAGCGCGCATGCTCAACCACAACTACATCGGCACGGAGCACATCCTCCTGGGCCTCATCCACGAAGGGGAGGGCGTCGCCGCGAAGGCGCTCGAATCCCTGGGTATCTCGCTGGACGCCGTCCGCGAGCAGGTTCAGGAGATCATCGGCCAGGGGCAGCAGACGCAGTCCGGCCACATTCCCTTCACGCCGCGCGCGAAGAAGGTTCTCGAGCTGTCCCTGCGCGAGGGGCTGCAGCTCGGTCACAGCTACATCGGCACCGAGCACATCCTGCTCGGCCTGATCCGCGAGGGTGAGGGCGTCGCCGCGCAGGTGCTCGTCAAGCTCGGCGCAGACCTGTCGACGGTGCGCACCACCGTCATCCAGCTTTTGTCCGGATA
This sequence comes from Dermacoccus sp. CCH2-D9, assembly GCF_001556795.1. Classification (NCBI taxonomy): domain Bacteria; kingdom Bacillati; phylum Actinomycetota; class Actinomycetes; order Micrococcales; family Dermacoccaceae; genus Dermacoccus; species Dermacoccus sp. CCH2-D9. The sequence goes on along the minus strand of NZ_LSJT01000009.1, from coordinate 25,679 downwards.
CCAGGGCAAGGGCGAGCCGCAGGCCGCGGGCGTCGGCGCGTCGTCGTCGGGTGGCCCCGCCGAGGGCACCCCGGCCGGTTCGACGGTGCTCGACCAGTTCGGTCGCAACCTCACGCAGGCTGCCCGTGAGGGCAAGCTCGACCCGGTCATCGGGCGTGAGAAGGAGATCGAGCGCGTCATGCAGGTGCTGTCGCGCCGTACCAAGAACAACCCGGTGCTCATCGGTGAGCCCGGCGTCGGCAAGACCGCCGTCGTCGAGGGTCTTGCCGCTGACATCGTCACAGGTGACGTGCCGGAGACACTCAAGGACAAGCACCTCTACACCCTCGACCTCGGCTCGCTCGTCGCCGGTTCGCGCTACCGCGGTGACTTCGAGGAGCGCCTCAAGAAGGTGCTCAAGGAGATCCGCACGCGTGGCGACATCATCCTGTTCATCGACGAGATCCACAGCCTCGTCGGTGCCGGTGCGGCCGAGGGTGCCATCGACGCTGCCTCGATCCTGAAGCCGATGTTGGCTCGTGGCGAGCTGCAGACGATCGGTGCGACGACGCTCGATGAGTACCGCAAGCACATCGAGAAGGACGCGGCGCTCGAGCGCCGGTTCCAGCCGATCCAGGTCAACGAGCCGACGATCCCGCAGGCCATCGAGATCCTCAAGGGTCTGCGCGACCGCTATGAGGCGCACCACCGCGTCACGATCACGGACGCCGCGCTCGTCGGGGCCGTCAACATGGCCGACCGGTACATCACCGACCGCTTCCTGCCGGACAAGGCGATCGACCTCATCGATGAGGCGGGCGCGCGTCTGCGGATCCGTCGCATGACGGCTCCGCCGGAGCTGCGCGAGTTCGACGAGAAGATCGCTCACGTGCGTCGTGAGAAGGAATCGGCCATCGACAGCCAGGACTTCGAGAAGGCCGCTGCCCTGCGTGACGACGAGCGCAAGCTCGTCGAGGAGAAGGAGGCCAAGGAGAAGGAGTGGAAGGCCGGCGACGTCGATCTCGCCGCCGTCCTCGACGAGGAGCTCGTCGCAGAGGTTCTCGCCGCGTCGACCGGTATCCCCGTGTTCAAGCTGACGGAGGAGGAGTCCTCGCGTCTGCTGCGCATGGAGGACGAGCTGCACAAGCGCGTCATCGGCAACGACGACGCCATCAAGGCGCTGTCGCAGGCCATCCGACGCACGCGTGCGGGCCTCAAGGACCCGCGCCGTCCCGGTGGTTCGTTCATCTTCGCCGGCCCGACGGGTGTCGGCAAGACGGAGCTCGCCAAGTCGCTCGCCGAGTTCCTCTTCGGTGACGAGGACGCGCTCATCACGCTCGACATGTCCGAGTACGCGGAGAAGCACACCGTCTCGCGTCTGTTCGGTTCGCCCCCCGGCTACGTCGGCTACGAAGAGGGTGGCCAGCTGACGGAGAAGGTGCGTCGCAAGCCGTTCTCGGTCGTGCTGTTCGACGAGGTGGAGAAGGCTCACGCCGACATCTTCAACTCGCTGCTGCAGATCCTGGAGGACGGCCGCCTGACCGACAGCCAGGGCCGCGTCGTCGACTTCAAGAACACCGTCATCATCATGACGACGAACCTCGGCACGCGCGACATCGCGAAGGGCGTCTCCCTCGGCTTCGCCGCGGGCAACGACCAGCGCAGCAACTACGACCGGATGAAGGCGAAGGTCGGCGAGGAGCTCAAGCAGCACTTCCGTCCCGAGTTCCTCAACCGTGTCGACGACACGATCGTGTTCCCGCAGCTGTCGCAGGCCGAGATCGTCGAGATCGTCGACCTCATGGTCGCGAAGCTCGACGAGCGCCTCAAGGATCAGGACATGGCGATCGAGCTCACGCAGGGCGCGAAGGATCTGCTCGCAAAGCGCGGGTACGACCCGGCTCTCGGTGCACGTCCGCTGCGTCGCACGATCCAGCGCGAGATCGAGGACCAGCTGTCCGAGAAGATCCTCTTCGGCGAGATCTCGAAGGGCGACCTCGTGCTCGTCGACGTCGAGGGCGAAGGCAAGGAGGCGACGTTCACGTTCTCCGGCACGCCGATCTCGCTGTCGAAGCACACGCGGGCGTCTGACAAGGTCGACACCGACATGAAGGGCGCGACGCCGAGCAGTGACGACCTGTCGGGTCCGATCGACTTCGGTGGCGCCGTCGGCGGTGGTCCCGGTGGCGGCGAAGGCGCTGCCGCGGTCTGATCGACGTTCCGACCGTGTCTGATGCGCGGTGACCTGTGCGGTGCGGCCCGCCTCCCTGGGGGGAGGCGGGCCGCACCGTCGTGTTCTCGTCGGGTGGGCTTGACGGGGTTCGTCAGCTGGGACGCGCGGCTGCGGCCCCGAAGCGAGTGCCTAGGGTGGAGTGCATGAGTTCCGTCGTGCTTCGCCGTGCCCGCGCCGCCGATGTGCGAGGCATCCGACGGCTCGTGACGCCGTACGTGGAGTCGAAGGCGATCGTCGACAAACCGGCCGTCAGCTACTACGAGAACCTGAGCGAGTTCATCGTCGCCGAGCTCGACGACGACATCGTCGGATGCGGTGCGCTGCACGTCATGTGGGAGGACGTCGCGGAGGTGCGAACGCTCGCCGTGTCCGGCGACGTCCGCGGCCACGGCGTCGGAGGGCGCCTGCTCGACGCCCTCATCCACCAGGCGCGTATCATCGGCGTCGACCGCGTGTTCTGCCTGACGTTCGAGACCGCCTTCTTCGCGCGCCACGGGTTCGTCGAGATCGAAGGCATCCCGATCGAGCGAACCGTCTACGACGAACTGCTGCAGTCGTACGACGAAGGTGTCGCCGAATTCCTCGACCTCGACCGCGTCAAGCCCAACACCCTCGGCAACACGCGCATGCTGCTGACGCTCTGACGCTCGGAAGAGCGCGGTTGAGCAAAACGTTTGTTGTCCATTCGTCAGCCGATGCAGAGGTGCATGCATGGGCTCGACGACTACTGTGAGCCGGTTGGCCGTTCTTGGACGAGTGGCCGCGCCTCATTGACCACCCATCAGGGAAGGGCCATCGCACATGGTTCACCTTCTTGCAGCGGACGCGACCGGGCCGATCTCCCACGCGTCGTCCGGGCAACTCACCCTCGCGGCGCTCGCCGGCATCGCCGTCGTCGTCCTCGCGATCAGCGCGTTCAAGCTCCACCCGTTCCTCGGCCTCATCCTCGGCAGCGCGGCGCTCGCCGCCGTCGCCCAGGTGCCAGGCAAGCCCGCCGTCGACAGCTTCACGACCGGTTTCGGCAAGACCGCCGGCTCCGTCGGTCTGCTCGTCGCCCTCGGTGCGATGATCGGTCAGCTGCTCGCCGACTCCGGCGGCGGCAACGCGATCGTCGACAAGCTCGTCGGCGGCGTCAAGGCCGCCGCACTGCCGTGGATGATGGCGCTCGTCGCCGCGATCATCGGCCTGCCGATGTTCTTCGAGATCGGCGTCGTCCTGCTCATCCCGATCGTCCTGTCGGTCGCGCGCCGCACGAAGCAGCCGGTGCTGCTCATCGGCATCCCGGCCCTCGCCGGCCTGTCGGTGCTCCACGGTTTCGTGCCGCCGCACCCCGGCCCCGCCGCCGCGATCGAGGCCGTCCACGCCAACACCGGCCGCACCCTGCTGTTCGGCATCATCGCCGCCATCCCGACGCTCATCGTCGCCGGCCCGCTGCTCGGGCGCCTCGTCGCGCGTCTCGTGCCCGTCGATGCTCCTGCGGCGCTCGCTGCCGACGGCTCGGTCCGCGACGCGGGTTCGGGCGCGCATGGCGGTGGCGAGCACGACGGCGCCACCGCCGTCGACGCGAAGAACGACACGACGCCCACGCGTCGCCCGTCGTTCGGTGCAGCGATCACGTGCATCCTGCTGCCCGTCGTCCTCATGCTCATCTCGGCCATCGCCGAGATCGCCGGCATGAAGAAGGGCACGGCGCTGTCCGTCATCGAGTTCCTCGGCAACCCGCCGGTCGCGCTGTTCATCTCGACCATGGTCGCGATGATCCTGCTCGGCGAGGGCGCCGGCCTGTCGATCGCGAAGACGAACGGCATCATGAGCGCGGGCCTGCCCGCCGTCGCCGGCATCATCCTCATCGTCGCCGCCGGTGGTGGCTTCAAGACGCTCCTCGTCGACGCGGGCGTCGGCAACGTCATCAAGGACTGGGCCGACGGCAGCAACTTCTCGCCGCTGCTGCTCGCGTGGCTCGTCGCCGTCGGCATCCGTCTCGCGACGGGTTCGGCGACGGTCGCGACGATCACCGCGGCCGGCATCGTCGCGCCGATGGTGGCGCACCTCGACTCCAACCAGCTGGCCCTCGTCGTGCTTGCCATCGGCGCGGGTTCGCTGTTCTTCAGCCACGTCAACGACGCCGGGTTCTGGCTCGTCAAGGAGTACTTCGGTCTCAGCGTCGTGCAGACGCTCAAGTCGTGGTCGCTCATGGAGACGGTGATCTCCGTCGTCGGTTTCGCCTGCGTCTGGATCCTGCACCTCATCGTCTGAGACGCAGGGCGCTCGCACTCACCGAACCCCCTTACGCGCAGATGCACCCGGGTGCATCTGCGCGCAAGGGGGTTCGTCGTCCAGGGGGACCGATGTCCGCGAACGGGCCGGTGGCCAGAGCCAGTTCTCGGGTGAAGAATCGAACGTTAGGGTGAAAAGCATGAGCACACAACCGCAGTCCCAGTTCGTCATCGTCATGGGCGTCTCGGGCTCGGGAAAGACGACCGTCGCGACGGGTCTCGCCGACGCCATGGGGTGGACGTACGTCGAGGGCGACGACCTGCACCCGCAGGCCAACGTCGAGAAGATGCGCGCCGGCATCCCGCTGACGGACGAGGACCGCTGGCCGTGGCTGACGAAGATCGGCGAGTGGATCGACGAGCACGAGAGCCTCGGCAAGAGCGCCGTCATCACGTGCAGTGCGCTCAAGCGCAGCTACCGTGAGCTGCTCCGCGAGGGGCGCCCGACGGTGTCGTTCTGCCACGTCGACGTCTCGCGCGAGCAGCTCGAACAGCGTCTCGCCGAGCGCAAGGGCCACTACATGCCGGCGTCCCTGCTGCAGAGCCAGCTCGACACGCTCGAGCCGCTGCAGGCTGACGAGCCGGGCATCGTCGTCGAGGCGAAGGGTGGGCAGGAAGCGGTTCTCGCCGAGGTGATGGAATCGCTCCACCTCCACGCGCCGGCCAACTCCGAGGCTGCGTACGTGAAGCCGACGGAGGCCGGGCCGCACGCCGATCACGCGAGCTGACGCTTCACTGACCGACCGACATCGTCGTCTGAGGGGGTGGCTCAGCGGTGGCCGGGCAGCGCGAACAGCTCGTCGTCGATGGGGTCGACGAGACCGTCCGTGATGAGCGATGAGAGGCAGCGCTCACGCTGGGCGTCGTCGTCCCAGGCCTCGTCGAGGCGGGCGCGTTCGACGGGGCCGTGCGCCTCGCGCAGCACCGCGAGCAGCTTGCCGCGCACCATCCGATCGGTGCCGGCCCAGGCCTGCCCGCGCCGGGCGGGGCCGTCGTAGACGGGCGCGCCCGCGAGCTGCCAGGCGCAGGCGTCGATGATCGGGCAGGTACCGCAGGCGGGGGCCTTCGCGGTGCACACGACCGCTCCGAACTCCATCGACGCGGCGTTCCACAGCACGTGATCGTCCTGCGGCAGCAGCAGCGCGGCGAGTCGGCGTTCTGCGGCGCTCAGGTTGGGTCGGGGAAACTCGACGCCGGTCACCGTACGCGCCTCGACGCGTCGGATGTTCGTGTCGATGACGGTGACGCGCTCACCGAACGCGAACGACGCGACAGCCGCTGCCGTGTACTCGCCGACGCCGGGCAGCGCGAGCAGCTCGTCGTGCGTCGACGGCACCTCGCCGCCGTGCCGTTCGACCATCGTGACGGCGGCGTCGTGCAGCCGCAGGGCACGACGCGGGTAGCCGAGGCGGCCCCAGTGACGGACGGCCTCACCTGGCGCGGCGGCCGCCAGGTCCGACGGGGTGGGCCAGCGCTCGAGCCATTCCTGCCAGATCGGAGCCACGCGCGCGACGGGCGTCTGCTGGCTCATGACCTCGGACAGGAAGATGCCCCACGGCGTCGTGTCGGGGGAGCGCCATGGCAGCGGGCGCGCGGCATCGAGGAACCAGGCGTTGAGACGTGCGACGAGGTCGTCGCGACGCTCCTCGGGCAGCGGCGTGCTCACACGTAGCGTTCGAGGATGCTGCTCTCCGCCAGGCGCGAGAGACCCTCGCGGACCGCACGGGCACGCGATTCGCCGACGCCGTCGACGGTGAGCAGGTCGTCGAAGTCGGCGGCGAGCAGGGATTGCAGGCTGCCGAAGTGGTCGACGAGGCGATCGATGATGGCGGCGGGCAGGCGCGGCACCTTCGACAGCAGGCGGTAGCCGCGCGGAGTGACGAGGGCGTCGAGCGCGTCACCCGCGACGGGGAAGCCGACCGCGCGCGCGTTGGCGCTGACGTCGATGAGGTCGTCGTTGCTCAGCGAGGCGAGGTTCGCGTCGGCCTGTTCGAGCGGGTAGCCGTCGCGTGCGGATTCCAGGTAGTCACGGATGACGAGTTCACGGTCGTTGCCGAGGGCGCCGATGAGTTCCTGCAGCTGCAGGTCGATGAGGCGTCCGTCGGTGCCGAGTTCGACGACGTAGGAGGAGATCTCCTCGCTGATGCGCCGCACCATCTCGAGGCGCTGCAGCACCTGGGCGACGTCACGCACCGTCACCAAGTCTTCGATCTCGAGAGCGGAGAGGGAGCCAGTGACCTCGTCGAGGCGCTTCTTGTACCGCTCGAGCGTCTGCAGCGCCTGCCCGGCGCGCGACAGGATCGCGGGCGAGCCCTCGAGCACGTGACGCATGCCGCCGACGTACACGGCGATGATCTGCATCGACTGGCTGACGGAGATGACGGGGAAACCGGTCTGCTTCGCGACACGTTCGGCCGTGCGGTGACGGGTGCCGGACTCGCGCGTCTCGATGCTCGAATCGGGGGCGAACTGGATCGCCGCACCGATGATCTTCTCCAGGTCGGAGCTGACGACGATGCCGCCGTCCATCTTCGCGAGTTCGCGCAGGCGCGTCGCGGAGAAGTCGATGTTGATCGGGAAGCCGCCCGTCGAGATCTTGTCGACGACGTCGTCGTGCCCGACGACGATGAGCGCTCCGGTGCGCCCGCGCAGGATGCGTTCGAGCGCGTCACGCAGTTCGGTGCCGGGAGCGATGGCGGCGAGGGTCTCCCAGAGCAGGGCCTCGTTGGATCGCTCAGTCACACTTGCCTCTTTTGCCATGACCCACCTGCTCGTCTCGTTCCTCACCCACCGTGAACTCTACTGACTGCGGGTGCGGGCGAGCACGCGCCGACACCACATCGTGACGTGGCGGCCCGCACCCACCCGCTCAGGTGTCGCGATGTCTGCTGATCAGACCGTCCAGAGCCCGTAGGACTCACCGAGATTGCGGATCTTCTGCGCTCGTGCCAGGCGCGGCGCGTAGCTGCCGTCGCGCGTACCGCCGCCGTGCTCGTGCGAGTCGAGCAGTTCGGCGGCCCACTCGATCTCGGAGTGGCTGGGGGACAGGCCACGGTTGATCGGGTCGGTCTGGTCGATGCGCAGCGTCAGCTTGCCCGTCATGCCCATGTTCTGGGTGACCTTGCACGCCTCGAGCAGCTCGTCCTCGGAGTCGGTGAGGGTCGGGCCGTCGATCGGGCCGGGCAGCTGGCCGACGCGGGAGGCGACGACGAGCTTGGAGCGTGCGTACGCGAGCGCCATCGGGTCGGCGCCCGCGCCGGTGTCGCGGCGGAAGTCGCCGACACCGAACGCGAGGCGGAAGGTGCCCGGGGCGGACGCGATCGACGTTGCGTTCTCGATGCCGATGGCCGACTCGACGAGCGCGAGGACCGGGGTTCCCGGGTTGAGGCGCATCGCCGTCAGCGTGACGTGCTCGGGCTTCTCCGTCTTCGCGAGCATGACGCCGCGCAGGCCGGGGATGCCGTGGAGGGCGTTGAGGTCGTCCTCCCAGAACTCGGTGTTGATGTCGTTGATGCGCACCCAACCGGTCGCGCCGTCCTCGAGGGCCTTGACGACGTTGTCGCGCGCCGTGGACTTGTCGGCCGCAGGCGCGGCATCCTCGATGTCGAAGATGACGGAATCGGCCTCGGAGGCGAGGGCCGCGTCGAAGAGTTCGGGCTTCATGGCGCTGGCGAGCAGCCAGCTACGGGACAGCTGCGCGGGCAGAGCGGCAGCGCGGGCGTTACGTCCGGAAAACACGTCTGGTTCATCCTCAGGTCGTCGTCGTACTCGGCGCAGCCATGCGGCGCGCTCGATGCCTCTGGCACCTTAGTGCCGGGTTTGGGTTACTTCGCAGTACCGATCGCGGCCTGTGATGGTGGCCACACGTGGTGAGGGGTTGTCTTCCAGGTTAGGGAAACCGTGGCCGGGGTGGGTGGATGGATCACGTCGTGGTCGGTGGGGGTGCTGATGGTCGCCTGGGGTGTCTCGGGCGCGGTGGCGGGGCGGCTGCGTCACGTGGGTGAGGATGAGTCAGTCGTGACTGAATCGTCGGGACGTAAACGACTCAACTGGCAGGTGGGAATCCGGGCCCTCGGGGCATCGCTGACCGGGCCGCTCAATCACCTGATGCCGTTCCGACGGCACGCATCGCCGAGCCGAGGTCGGCGCACTCGGCGATTCGCATGCCCGCGGGGGCTTTCTCGGTGCCGAGCGACCCGGCAGGAATGATCGCCTTGTCGAACCCGATGCGCGCGGCCTCGGCGAGACGTCGCGCCACACCGCTGACGGCGCGGATGTCTCCCGAAAGTCCCACCTCGCCGACGGCGATGAGCCCCGCCGGCAGCGGTTTCTCCTGTGCCGAACTGAGCAGGGACAACGCGACGGCGAGGTCGGACGCCGGTTCGCTCAGCTTCGCGCCCCCGACCGTCGAGACGTAGCAGTCGGCACGGCTGACGGGGGCACCCGCGCGGCGTTCGAGGACGGCGAGGATCATCGCGGTCCTCGAGGAGTCGACCCCTGACGTCGTGCGGCGCGGCGAACCACCTGCCGACGGCGCGACGAGCGCCTGTACCTCCGTCACGAGTGGTCGGCGACCCTCGAGCGTCACCGTGACGCACGTACCCGCGACGGGCTTGTCGCGCGAGGTGAGGAACAGTGAGCTCGGGTCCGACAGACCCTGGATGCCGCCGTCGGACAGGTCGAAGCAACCGACCTCGTCGGTCGGCCCGTAGCGGTTCTTGACCGCGCGTACGAGCCGCAGACGCGAGTGACGTTCGCCCTCGAAGGTGATGACGACGTCGACGAGGTGCTCCAACAGACGGGGGCCGGCGATCGAACCGTCCTTCGTCACGTGCCCGACGAGCACCGTCGAGATGTTGCGGGCTTTCGCCACCTGGATGATGGCGGCCGCGACCTCGCGCACCTGCGAGACGTTGCCGGCCGAACCGTCGACCTCGGCGCTCGCGATCGTCTGCACGGAGTCGATGACGAGGAACGTCGGTTGGACCGCATCGATGTGCGCGAGCACGGTGGCGAGGTCGGTCTCGCTCGCGAGGTAGAGCGTGTCGGCGACGGCGTCCGTGCGGTCGGCGCGCAGACGCACCTGCGCCGCGGATTCCTCGCCGCTGACGTAGAGCACCTTCGTGTCAGCGCGTGCCGCGCGCGCGGCGACGTCGAGCAGCAGCGTCGACTTGCCGATGCCCGGCTCTCCCGCGACGAGCATGACGGCGCCCGGTACGAGGCCACCACCGAGGACGCGGTCGAACTCGCCGACCCCCGTCGTCGTGATGGAGGCTTTCGTCGCGTCGACCTCGCGGATCGGCTTCGCCGGGTTGGCGACCTTCGACGCCGCCTGCGTGCGCACGGCGACGGGCCCGCCGACCTCCTCGACGGTGCCCCACGCCTGACACTCACCACATCGCCCGACCCACTTGACCGTCTGCCACCCACACTCGGTGCAGCGGTACGTCGTTCGCTTCGAAGCCTTGCTCGCCATGGTCGAAACCCTAGACGTGAGCGCCGACAACCCCGGGATAGCGGGTAATCGTGCGCTCAGCCGCCCTCGGGAGCGTCCTTCGCCCCCTCAGCCACGGCCGTCGCGATGTTGTGTCATCAACGCGTGAAAACGGCGCGCGCTCATGACGCAAGATCGGCGAAAATCGAGGGATGACGGCACCCGGCCAGGTCAGCACTCGGTGTCGCGGGTCAGGCGGCGCGCCATCTCGTCGGTAGCCGCACCCCACCCTGTCGGATCGTCGCCGGCCGGAACCATGAGCAGCGACCACCACAGCGTCAGAAGGGGCCACCATCTCGACTCGTCCTCCGACAGTGCTCTGACGTCCTCATAGCCATCCTTGAAGGCTCGATGCACAGCGGGAGAGACCGGTTCCCAGCCGTGAAAGAGCGTGCCGAGCATGACGGCGGATCGCGCGAGTTCACCGACGGGGGAGTCGAAGCGCAACTCTTCGAAGTCGAGCACGGCCGTGATCTCACCGTCCCGCGTCAGGATGTTTGCCGACCGGTAGTCGCCGTGGACGAGATGTGCGGGCGGCTGGGCATCCGACACGTTCGCCAGCATGCGCACGAGAAGTCTCACCGCGTCAGCCGGCAGATGCTGCAGATCACCTGCAGCCCAGGCCTCGATGGATTCCTTCGACGAGAGGGCGGGCGTTCGTGGCCGCGGGAAATCAGCGGCGTCGTGGTAAGCGGCAAGGTCGGCGTGGAGTCGAGCCAGTGTGGCGCCTGCCTCACGGACGAGCTGCAGATCCCCGACGTCGAGGTGCTGGCCGGGCGCGACCCGCTGCACGCTGAGTGAGATGCCGTCGAGCTCGAGCTGAGTGCGGCCGTCCAGTGCGGCGACAGGTGCGGAGACAGGGTGCCCGCGATCGCCGAGCCATGTCGTCAGCCGCGCCGTGGCGGCCAGCCGCGCGAAGCGATCCGGCACCACGGACCACTTTGCGATGAACGGTTCGCCATCGCACGTGACCCACGCGAGAGCGTTGCCGTCACTGAGGATGATGCGGTCGCAGGCGTCAGGTGCCAGCGAGTACCGAGAAGAAAGCGCGCCCGCGACCCAGTTTGCCGCGGCACCTGCGGAGTCGAAGCCGAACCGTTCCGCGAGAACGACAGGCGGGTCGGCATCTTCCCAGAGCATCTCCACGGCCGGTTCAAGAGTCACCCCGGCAGTGCACCATGCCGCAGCTCGTCACGACGCCAGTTTGCTCACGACGTACTGGTTGAGGCTGACATTCTGTTGGGCCGGCTCCCGCGCCAGTCGACGGTGAAGCTCCTGCGGCAGTCAGACGTTGAACTTTCCCGAGTACGTCCGCCGCGAAAAAGGCAGCGGCGGTTCTTCACCCGACGCGCGCATGTCGGTCAGGACGTCGTCCACCAAGGTGGCGATGCCGGTGAGCGCGGCGTCTGGGAGTCGGCCGGCCATGAGAGCGAGGGGAACTCGGCGCAGGTGGCGACGAACTCGCCATCAACCGATGACCAGACCACGCGGTAGCCGTACTCGGCGGCAGAGGGGGCGGTCGCGTTCACGGCACAGTGCTCCTCTGGGGCTTGACGGCGGCGTCGAGGGCTCGCTTCGCCCGTCGCCACATCCCAATGTTTCCACGGTCACGGTACTGAACGCCAAGGGGTGTGAGCCGGCCATGCCTGCCGCCCCACCGAGCACCACATCCTCATGCACGACAGTGCGTCAGCGGCCCTGGGCCTCCAGCGTCGCGGGATGCACGTACAACGGCAGCAGGTCGCGTCCGGCAGGGGTGACGGCCAGCGCGGCAGCCGCTGCGAGGTGCGCCTCGCAGTACGTGACGAGCACGTCGTAGGCGTCCTGGCCCATGAGCTCGACCAATTCGGGTCGCTGCGAGACGTAGACCGGCTCGGCTCCCACGTGCGCCTCGGAGTTGCCCGAGCAGTACCAGTCGAGGTCGTGCCCGCCCGAACCCCATCCGCGACGGTCGTACTCGGCGATCGTCGTCTCGAGATACTCCTCACCGTCGGGCAGCGTCACGCGACGATACGAACGTCGGATCGGCAACTGCCAGCACACCTCGGGCTTGAGCGACCACGGCTCGACGCCCGTCGCCCACGCCTTCTGATGCAGCGCGCAACCCAGGCCGGGGCCGGCCGTCCTCACGTCGTCCGAACCCTCCACCGACGAGGTGACGTCACCGAATCCCGGCCGGTTCAAGAAGATGCAGGCACCCTCGACGACGCGCGTCTTGCGGTCGCCGTCCTCGTCGACCTCGACCCAGCCGTCAGCCGAGTGGCCCTCGTCGTAGAACTGCCATTCGTCGCGCGTCAACGTCTTCATGACCGACGCGGTGTGCGCCTCGTCCTCGTCGCCGGTGAAGTGCGCGCCGAGCACGCAGCATCCCAGGTCGGGCTTCGACGCATCGATGCCGCAGCATCCGTCGCCGAACGTGCACGTCCAGTTCGACGTCAACCACGTGAGGTCGCAGCGGAAGCGCTCGACGGCGTCCGCCTCGCTCGCCGGGTCGTCGAACTCGACCCAGGTGCGCGGTATCTCGAGATCGCATTCAGCCACGCCCGCGATGATAGGTGCTCGCCGTCCGGCGCGGGTATCGTCGAGGTTCCGCCGCAGACACCCGCGACGCCGACAGGGGAGGCCACGCATGACCTCGCGCACGAGCCTCGCTGCCGGCACCCTCGCACTCTCCCTGCTGACCGGGTGCAGCGCCCTCACGACGCGCAACACCTCTAGCGCCACCTCGAGTTCGACGACGAGCCCCGCCACCACGCCCGCGGCCCGGATGGCGCAGAGCGGCATCGCCGAGAAGGCCGGGGCTACGCCGCGCACGCAGTCGAAGGGTGGCGCGATGATCGTCGCCGGTGCGCACGCCGTCATCCCCTCCGGCATCGTGACGGCGAGTGAGCGCGCCGTCTCCGCCGTGCGCGGCCTCGACCGTCACGCCTCTGCGAACCCGTTGCTCGTCGTCGTGCCGCGCGACGACGCCGACTTCAAGAAGTACACGGGCACCGAGCCGGGCAGCCAGCTCGCGAGCACGGTGACGCGCGGCGGCACGTTGCCGTTCGTCGTCGTCGCGCCGTGGACGGTGCGTCACGCGAACGACGTGACGGCCCGCGAGACGCTCGCACACGAGGCGTTCCACGCCCTCACGCTCGAGAAGCTGCGCGAGACGCGGCCGCTGTGGCTGCTCGAGGGGTGGGCCGAGTACGTCGGCCAGAAGCTCGTCCCGCAGGCGCCGCACAAGCGCACCGACATCCGTCCGCATCTGCCGAGCGACGAGGAACTGCGCGGCGCGAACGCCGCCGACGCGTACTACGTGGCGTTCACGTTCGCGCGTTTCCTGCGCGACACGTACGGCAACGGCGCCGTCATGGCGTTCTACACCGACGCCGTCACGACGACGACCGACATCGAGACCCTCGCGCAGCGGCACTTCCACAAGGGCCTCACCCAGCTGGAGACCGACTACGACGCCTGGTACCCCACGTTCCGCTGAGCCGGATACCCTGCGACCATGCGCCTCGGAGTCATCGACGTCGGTTCCAACACCGTGCACCTGCTCGTCGTCGATGCGCACCCCGGCGCCCAGCCGTTGCCCGCGATGTCGCACAAGCGCGTGCTGCGCCTGTCCGAACACGTCACCGCCGACGGCTTCATCGACGCATCCGGTATCGCCGATCTGACGCAGTTCGTCGGCGAATGCGTGACGATCGCCGAAGACACCGGCATCAGCGAACTCATGTCGTTCGTGACGTCCGCGGTGCGCGAGGCGCCCAACGGTCAGGCCGTCCTCGATCATGTGCGTGAGCACACCGGCCAGGAGCTGCGCGTGCTGACGGGCGAGGAGGAGGCGCGCGTGACGTTCCTCGCCGCGCGCCGCTGGTTCGGCTGGTCGAGCGGGCGCCTGTTCGGCATCGACATCGGCGGCGGCTCGCTCGAACTCGCGACGGGTATCGACGAGACGCCCGACACCGCCGTCAGCCTGCCGCTGGGGGCCGGGCGCCTCACGCGTGAGCTGGCGGGCGATCCGCCGTCCGCGGAAGATCTGCGTGCCCTGCGCACGCGCGTGCGCGCCGAGATCGCCGGCGTCGCACGGGATCTGACGCGCTGGGGCACACCTGATCGCACCGTCGGCACGAGCAAGACGATCCGTTCCCTCGCGCGCCTGACGGGGGCCGCGCCGTCGAGTGACGGCCCGTTCGCGCCGCGCTCGCTCGCCCGCGCAGGCCTCAGCGACCTCGTCCCGCGCCTCGCGGCGATGACGGCGACCGAACGCGCGCAGCTGCCCGGCGTCAGCGTCGAACGCAGCGCGCAGGTGCTCGCCGGTGCCGTCGTCATCGAGGCGACGATGGATCTGTTCGACGTCGACTCCCTCGACGTGTGCCCCTGGGCGTTGCGCGAGGGGCTCATCCTGCGCCGATTGGACGCGCTGGCGTGAGCATCCGCGTCGGTCTGTCCACCGCGTCGTGCTACCCGTTGAGCACGGCGGCGGCCTTCCGCATCGCAGCCGAACTCGGCTACGACGGCGTCGAGGTCATGGTCTGGACCGAACCGGCGAGCCAGGACGCGCGGGCCCTGCGCGAGCTGTCCGAACGTCACGGCGTGCCGATCCTGGCGATCCACGCCCCGACGCTGTTGCTCACGCAACGCGTCATGGGCAACGAGCCGTGGGGCAAGATCGACCGTTCCGTCGAACTCGCGCGCGACGTGGGAGCCGGCACGGTCGTCCTGCACCCGCCGTTCCGGTGGCAGAAGGAGTACGCGACGGGGTTCGTCGACGGCGTCGCGCAACGCGAGGCCCGCCACCCGGAGATCAAGCTTGCCGTCGAGAACATGTTCCCGTGGCGCGCTCGCGGACGCGAGGTGCAGGCGTACCTGCCCCATTGGGATCTGCGGCGCAACCACTACGCGCACACGACGCTCGACCTGTCGCACACGGCGACGTCCGGCAGCGACGCCATCGCCGTTGCCGAAGAACTCGGCGATCGCCTCAGCCACATCCACCTCGCCGACGGGCTCGGCTCCTACAAGGACGAGCACCTCGTTCCGGGGCGCGGCACGCAGCCGTGCGCGCAGATGCTCGAGATGCTCGCGCGTGACCAGTTCGGCGGCGACGTCGTCGTCGAGGTCGGCACGCGACGCCTGTCCGACGAAGACCGGCTCGTCGACCTCGCCGAGGCGCTCGCGTTCGCGCGGCTGCACCTCGCGATCGGGGCCGGACGCATCAGTTCGCCGTTCTGACGAACCCGCCCCGTGCGGAGCCGCGAGACGGTGTGCTGACGCACGGTGGGCCACGTAGGCTGGGTCGAAACGTCGACGAAGGAGGTGGCGCCGATGCCGAAGTACTCGTTCGGTCCGCGTCTGCCCGCAGCCACGTCGAAGGTCGTCTCGGCGGCGTCGCGTGGGCCGATCGCGCGCGCCGCGGCGAAGTCGCTCGTCGCCGGTGAGAGCATCGACGACGCCATCCGCGTCACCGACGAACTCACGAGCGCAGCAGCCGGCACTACCGCTGAAAGCCCCGACGAACATCCCCGTATCTCGTGGCGCCCGCTGCTCGTGCCGCCGGCGAGCACGGACGACTTGCTCACCGTCCAGGCCGACACGATCGGCGCAGTGAGCGCGCTCGCCGCGAGCGGCGCGCCGTCACCGGATCTGACGATCGACGTCGGCACGTTCGGCGTCTTCGCCGATGACGTCTCGGGCGGCGTCCTCATCAACAGTCTGCGCGAGGTCGGGCAGGCCGCGCGCAACGCGGGGGTGACGCTGACGCTCACCGTCACCGACCCCCTCTACATCCAGGCCGTCTACGTGCTCGGCGACGAACTGCGCCAGGATTTTCCGGAGACCGGCATCGTGCTGCCCACCCGCCTGCGCGGCGCGTCCGACGACCTGAGCGACCTCGCCACGAACGGGCGTCGCGTGCGTCTGACGACGGAACGCCTCGACGCCGCGCTCGGCATGACATCGGCGCGCGAGAGCGGCAACGCGTTCGTCGACATCACGAAGGCGCTGCTCGACGCGCAGGCCGTCACGGCTTTCGACACCGACGACGCGCTGCTGCTCGACATCGCCGCTTCCCTCGTGCGCCGCCACGACGCGCAGGGCGCCGAGGTCGTCACCCCGCTCGGCATCACGGCCCCGACCCACCACGATGACGCCTTCGCGCGCCGCGTCGTCGTCCCGTACGGCCCGATGTGGTCGACATACGTCGCGAGCGCGCTCGCGGGGCGGCCGTCTTTGGCACTGACGCTGCCCAACCCCGTTCGACGCAGGAGATGACATGACGAAGTCCGCCCGCCGCATCGCGTTCATCGGCACCGGCAACATGAACGAGGCCGTCATGGCCGGCGCTCTCGCAGGCGGTTTCGACGCGGATGACGTCGTCGCCACGTCGCGTCGCGTCGAGCGTGGCACGCAGTTGCGCGAGAAGTACGGCGTCGCGACGATGACGTCGAACCCCGACGCCGTCGCGAGCGCCGAGACGGTCGTGCTCGGCGTGAAGCCGTACCAGCTCGACGACGTGCTCGAGGAGATCGGCCCGCATCTCGCGGACGGCGCCGTCGTCGTCAGCCTCGCCGTGGGGCGATCGACCATCTCGCTCGAGGAGCACCTGCCCGACGGCGCTGCGGTCGTCCGCGTCATGCCGAACACTCCCGCGATGGTCGGGGCGGGCATGCACGCGGTGACGCCCGGCGCACACTGCGACGACGACCAACTGGCGCGCGCGAAGACGCTCCTCGCCGCGTCGGGCGATGTCATCACGGTCGCCGAGAAGGACCACGACGCCGTGACGGCGGTCTCCGGCAGCGGCCCGGCGTACCTGTTCTACCTCGCCGACGCGATGATCGAGGCGGGCGTCCTGCTCGGCCTGCAGCGCGATGTCGCGCACCGGCTCGCCGTTCAGACGATCGTCGGCGCGGGCACGATGCTCGCGGAGTCGGGGGAGTCGCCCGTCCAGCTGCGCGAGAAGGTCTCGAGCCCCGGCGGGACCACGATCACGGCGCTCGCCGAACTCGACCAGCGGGCCGTGCGCGCGGCGATGGTGGCGGCGATGAAGGCCTGCCACGACAAGTCTGCGTCGATGGGTTGAGCTCGTAGGGCTCGATCGGCGGGAAGAACCAGCAGGGAAGAATCAACACGGCTGAATCAGTGGGGCGTGTCCTTCGTGCGACGCTTCGGCGCTTCCTCGACTCGCTTCCGTCCGCCCCTCGATCGCTCGTTCACCCGATGTTCACCCATCCGAGAACGTTGACGGGCAAGCAGATTGCGCGCCTCATCGCGGCCGCTGCTCCCGGCATTCGGCGCACGGCACCCCCAGCGCCCATCGGCTCAGCCAAACGTGGTTCGATATGTGTATGACTGCGTTGACTGTACGAACCCTTGGCGAAGACGACTGGCAGATCTACCGCGACGTTCGCCTGAGCGCTCTCGAGGAGTCGCCCGAGGCCTTCGCGGCGTCGTCGTCCGCCGAGAAGCAGCTCGACGAGAGCGCGTGGCGTCGACGCATGGCGCGTGCGCGCCGCATCCTCGCGACCGACGAGAACGGCGACAAGGTCGGCGTCGTCTCGCTGCGCAGCGATGTGCGTGACGACGAGGAGTCGCCGTACGGCGAGCTGTTCGGCCTGTGGGTCACACCCGACGCGCGTGGCACGGGCGTCGCCGTCGCGCTGCTCGAAGCTGTTCTCGAGCAGGCGCGCAAGGAGAGCCTGGGCGCCGTCATCTACTGGGTCGGCACCGACAACGCGCGTGGTGTGGCGTTCGCGTCGAGCCGCGGTTTCCTGCCGACCGAGCACCGTCGTCCGATGAACCCGAACTCGTCCGACACCGAGTCCGAGGAAGAGGCTGCGTTCGTCTACCCGGTCGGTGCCGACGAGACCTCCATCCCGAGCGACGTCCTCGACGCGCGTCACTGACGTCATGCCCCACCCGACCCTCGTCATCTGGGACGCCGCGCTGACGCGGTACGACTTCGGTGAGGGTCACCCGATGAACCCTCTGCGGCTCGCGCTGACTGCGCGCCTCGCGGAGGGTCTCGGCGTTCTGGGGCATGTCGACGTCGAGGCGCCACGCCTGCCAGACGGAAGCGACGAGTTCCTCCTCAGCGTCCACTCGCGCGCGTACGTCGACGCTGTCATGGCCGCATCGGCGAACCCGGCGGACGCCGATACGTCGTTCGGTCTGGGCACGGAGGACGACCCGGCGTTCGTCGGCATGCACGACGTCTCCGCGCTCATCGCGGCCGGTACGCTGCGCGCCGTCCAGGCCGTGCACACCGGTGAGTACGAGCACGCAGTCAACTTCACCGGCGGCCTGCACCACGCGATGCCCGTCGCGGCGAGCGGTTTCTGCATCTACAACGACGCGGCGATCGGCATCCAGTGGTTGCTCGATCAGGGCGTCGAGCGCGTCGCGTACGTCGACATCGACGTCCACCACGGCGACGGTGTCGAGAAGACGTTCTGGAACGACCCGCGCGTGCTGACGATCTCGATCCACGAGTCGGGCACCGTGCTGTTCCCCGGCACCGGCTTCGCCCGCGACTGCGGCGGGCCCGAGGCCGAGGGCATGGCCGTCAACGTGTCGCTGCCGCCCGGCACGGGCGACGCCGAGTGGCTGCGCGCGCTGCACTCCGTCGTCCACCCTGTCGTGACGGCCTTCGCGCCGCAGGTGCTCGTCACCCAGCACGGTTGCGACTCGCACTACTCCGACCCGCTCGCGCACATGGTGTTGACGGTCGACGCGCAGAAGATGGCGCATCAGTCGCTGCACGAGCTCGCGCACGACGTGTGCGACGGGCGCTGGGTCGCGCTCGGCGGCGGCGGGTACGAGCTCGTCGACGTCGTTCCGCGCTCGTGGACGCACCTGACGGCCATCGCCGCCGATCACCCGATCCCGCTCGAGACGCCGACGCCGGACGAGTGGCGCCGCCACGTCGAGGCCATCACGGGGCGCACGGCGCCGACGAAGATGGGTGACGGTGTCGCCGAGAACGACGACGTGTGGTTCCAGTCGTGGGCCTCCGGCATGCATCCCGAGTCGCAGGTCGACCAGGCCGTCATGGCGACACGCGAAGCCGTCTTCCCGCATCATGGCCTCGACGTCTGGTTCGACTGACGTCCACCTTGCCCGGCAGTGACGACCCGTGGGCGATGGGCGCGAGCGCCACGACGGGACGTCGAAGCACTCGCCGGTGAACGGCGCGTCACCCCCACGAGTCGCGCAGCAAAACAGCAGACGATAGGATGGCTCAGATATTCCCGTGGCCGACCCACCTCGCGGTGGGGCAGGAACGCACCGGCGAATGTCGGCACGGGCATCGCCAAGGACAACAGGTAAGGAACGGTTCACTCATGGGCTCCGTCATCAAGAAGCGCCGCAAGCGCATGGCCAAGAAGAAGCACCGCAAGCTGCTTCGCAAGACGCGTCACCAGCGTCGCAACAAGAAGTGACCTGATCACTTTTGACGCTCCAGGTCCCTGCCGCCCCGCGGCAGGGGCCTGTTGCATGCTCGGGGCATGCTCCTAGGCTGATGCGATGAACGTCTCCCCGCTGCGACGCGCTCTCGGGCGCACCCCCGATGATGCTGTGAGAAGAATCACCCTCATCACCAAGCCCGGCTGCCACCTGTGCGACGACGCGCGCGCCGTCGTCGAGAAGGTCGCCGCCGAGACGGGCGCCGAGGTGGAGGAGATCAACATGCTCGAGCAGCCCGATCTCGTCGCGAAGTATGCTGAGCAGATCCCCGTCACGCTGGTCGACGGCAAGCAGCACGACTACTGGCGCGTCGACGAGGATCGGCTGCGCCGAGCAGTCACGGGCGGGCGTCGGCGGAGGTAGGGACCAAGGTCCCGTCGTGTCGAAATGGCCCTCATTCCGCGTCATCACGCGGACGTGAACGACGTCACGCCACTTTGTGCCTCGGTGCACAAGGTCTAAGCTCGGGGGGTCCCGCGAACGCCTGTGCGGGCGTTTGGTATACGCGCCCCGCACCGCGAAGTGAGCGCGTGAGCCCCGAGGAAAGGCCGTAGCTGCCGTGAGCACCGAGCACGTAGAGCGCCGGGAGATTCCCGACGCCACCGTGAATCGGCTACCGGTGTATCTACGCGTGCTCAACGAGCGCGCCGCGGTGGGGCAGGAGCGAATCTCCTCCGAGGCGCTCGCCGAGCAGGCCGGGGTCTCCTCCGCCAAGCTGCGCAAGGATCTGTCGGCCCTCGGCTCGTACGGCGTGCGCGGTGTCGGCTACGACATCGTCACCCTCGCCGACCACGTCGCCGGCGCTCTTGGCCTCGAGCGCGAGTGGTCCGTCGCCATCGTCGGCATGGGCAACCTCGGGCGTGCGCTCGCGACGTACGGCGGCATCGGCGTCAAGGGCTTCGACATCAAGTGGCTCATCGACGACGACCCGCGCGTCGTCGGCACGGACGTCGGCGGCCGCGTCATCGTCCCGTTCGAGGCGCTGCGACCCGAGCCGGGGGAGGGCGTCATCGGCATCATCGCGACGCCCGCCACCGCGGCGCAGCAGGTCGCCGACCGCCTCGTCGTCGCCGGTGTGCGCAGCATCCTCAACTTCGCCCCCACCGTCCTGACCGTGCCCGCCGACGTGCAGGTGCGCGGCGTCGACATGGCGGGCGAACTCCAGATCCTCGCGTTCCGTGAGCAGCACTCACGCCTCGCCCGCTCTCGCACCACGAAGGAGCTCCTGGCATGAGCGTCATCGTCCTCGGCCTGTCCCACCGCTCGGCGCCACTCGCCGTGCTGGAGCGCGCCTCTCTCGACCCCGCAGGTCAGCAGGCGCTGCTCGAGCGGCTGCTCGCGGGGGAGAACGTCGACGAGCCGATCGTGCTGTCGACGTGCAACCGCGTCGAGGTGTACGCCGATGCGACGACGTTCCACGGCGCCGTCACCGAGATCGGTGAGGCGCTCGCTGCCGCGACGGGTGTCGGCCTCGGCGAGCTGCGTGAACACCTCTATGTCCACTTCGACGAACGCGCCGTCGCGCACCTGTTCAACGTCGCCGCCGGCCTCGACTCACTCGCGGTGGGGGAGAGCCAGATCCTCGCCCAGCTGCGCGAGAGCCTGCGCGAGGGGCAGCGCTCCGGGCGCATCGGCCCCGTCATGTCGCGCCTCGTGCAGCAGGCGCTGCGCGTCGGCAAGCGCGTGCACTCCGAGACGGGCATCGACACCGTCAGCCGCTCCCTCGTCGAGCGCGCCCTCGACCTGTCGGGCAACATGCTCGGCGACCTGTCGGGTGTGCGCGCCGTCGTCGTCGGGGCGGGCGCCATGAGCTCCCTCGCCACCCACACGCTTATCCGGCACGGCCTCGGCGAGGTGACGGTCGTCAACCGCACGTTCGACGCCGCCCGCCGCCTCGCCGACGCCGCCGGCTGCGCCGCGCGCCCCATCGACGAACTGCCCGACGCCCTCGCCGCCGCCGACCTCGTCGTGTCGTGCACCGGCGCTGTCGGCCACGTCATCGACGCGACGCTCGCGGCTCGCGCGAATCCTGAAGGGCGCCCCCAGGTCTACGTCGACCTCGCGCTGCCGCGCGACGTCGCCGACGAGGTCTCCTGCGTGCGCGGCGTCGCCGTGCTCGGCCTCGGCGACCTCGGCCCGCAGGTCGAGGGCGAGCCCGGCGCGGAGGCGGAGATCAAGGCCGTCCAGGACCTCGTGACGAGCGAGGTCGCCGCCTACGTCGTCGCGCGCCGCGCCGAGCGCGTCGCCCCGACCGTCGCGGCGCTGCGCGCCAACGCCGCCGACATCGTCGCCGCCGAGTTGAGCCGCCTCGACAGCCGCGTCGACCTCGACGAGACGACTCGCGCGCAGGTGCAGCTGACGGTGCACCGCGTCGTCGAGAAACTCCTGCACACGCCCACGGTGCGGGTGAAAGAACTTGCCAGCCAGGGTGGTGCTGTCGGTGAGAGTGATTACGCCGCAGTGCTCTCCGCCCTCTTCGACCTCGATCCCGCGCAGACGCGCGTCGTCACGGTTCCCCCGGAGATGCCATGAACAGCCAAGCAGCCGACGCCGCGCCGATCCGCCTGGGCACCCGACGCAGCCACCTCGCGATGACACAGTCGACGTGGGTGGCCGAACAGTTGCGCGCGCACGGCCACGCCGTCGAGATCGTCGAGATCACGACCGAGGGCGACGTCAACCGCGCCTCGCTGGCGCAGATGGGCGGCACGGGCGTGTTCGCCGCCGCCATCCGCCGCGCACTGCTCGAGGATGAGGTCGACATGGCGGTGCACTCGCTCAAGGACCTGCCCGTCGCGCCCGAACCGGGCCTCGTGATCGCCGGCATCCCCGTGCGCGAGGACCCGCGCGACGCCCTCGTCGCCCGTGACGGTCTGACGCTCGGCGAACTGCCCGCAGGCGCCGTCGTCGGCACTGGTTCGCCGCGACGTGCCGCGCAGCTGCAGGCGCTCGGGCTCGGCTTCGAGATCCGCGACATCCGCGGCAACATCGACACGCGCATGGGCTACGTGACGAGCGGAGAACTCGACGGCGTCATCCTGGCGCGCGCCGGGCTGACGCGCGTCGAACGCACCGGCGCCATCAGCGAGACGATCGACCCGCTGCAGATGCTGCCCGCCCCCGGCCAGGGCGCGCTCGGGCTCGAATGCCGCGAGGGTGACGCACGCGTCATCGCCGCGCTCGCGGAGCTCGACGACGCCGACACGCGCGCCGCCGTCACCGCCGAGCGCGCCGTGCTCGGCGCCCTCGAAGCCGGCTGCGCGGCACCCGTCGGCGCGCTCGCGGAGATCGTCGAAGAGCCCGACGGCTCGCTCGAGATCTCACTGCGCGCCTTCGTCGGTGCGCCCGACGGTTCGTTCGAGCTGCGCCGCAGCGACGTCGGCTCCTACGACAACCCGGCCGCCGTCGGGGAGGCGCTCGCCCGCACGCTGCTCGACGACGGCGCGGGCGCCGTCATCCCGCCGCGCGAGGCACCGAATCCCACGACGAGCACGAAGGAGGCAGGCGCATGAGCACCGACCAGCACCACGCGAGGGTGGCCTTCGTCGGCGCGGGCCCGGGCGACCCGGGCCTGTTGACGATGCGCGCCGCGCGCCTCATCGAGAACGCGGACGCGGTGATCTTCGACCAGATCTGCGGTGAGCGCTTCGTCGCGCCGTTCGTGCGCGACGAGGTCGAACTCGTCGACGCCGGCTACGGCGACGCGGGCGCGCAGCTCACCACCGCGAGCCGCGCGAAGCTCGTCGTCAAGACTGCGAAATCCGTTGCAGCGCAGCATGATGACGCCGACAGCTCGGCTCGAGGTGGCGAGCAGCCGCTCGTCGTGCGCCTCATGGACGGCGACCCGTCGACGTTCCACGGCCTCGCCGAAGAAGCGCTCGCGTGCTCCAAGGCGGGCATCGACTTCGAGATCGTCCCGGGCGTCTCGGCCGTCTCCGCGGTGCCCGCGTACGCGGGCGTGCCGCTGACGGACGCGAAGGCGCGCACCGTCCACGTCGTCACCGCAGGCGACCCGAAGATCGACTGGGCGCGTTCGATCGACGCGTGCATCACCGTCGTCGTGCTCGGCCAGGCCGACGCGCTCAAGACGTCGCTGTGCGAACTGCGTGAGGCCGGCCGACGGGGCAACACGCCCGTCGCGCTGACGGAGAACGGCACGACGATCACGCAGTCGACGGTGACGACGACGCTGGACGAGGTGCCCGCCGTGCTCAAGCGATCCTCGTTCGACGGGCCCGTCATGGCGATCGTCGGCTCGACGGTCGCGCACCGCGACCTGCTGTCGTGGTGGGAGAACAAGCCGCTGTTCGGTTGGAACGTGCTCGTACCGCGCACGAAGGAGCAGTCGGGTTCGATGATCGAGCGTCTCGCGACGCACGGCGCAACGAGCACCGTCGTGCCGACGATCAGCGTCGAACCGCCGCGCACGCCGCAGCAGATGGAGAAGGCCGTCAAGGGCCTCGTCACGGGGCGCTACGAGTGGGTCGGATTCACGTCCGTCAACGCCGTGCGCGCCGTGCGCGAGAAGTTCGCGGAGTTCGGGCTCGACGTGCGCGCGTTCGCGGGCGTCAAGATCGCGGCCGTCGGCGGGGTGACGGCGAACGCGCTGCGCGAGTGGGGCCTCGAGGCCGACCTGACGCCGTCGGGTGAGCAGTCGGCACAGGGTCTGCTCGAGGTGTGGGCCGACTACGACGAGGATCTCGACCCGATCAACCGCGTCTTCCTGCCGCGCGCCGACATCGCGACGGACACACTCGTCGCGGGCCTCGAGGAGATGGGCTGGGAGGTCGACGACGTCACCGCGTACCGCACGGTGCGCGCGGCCCCGCCCGCGCCGGAGGTGCGTGAGGCGATCAAGTCGGGCAAGTTCGACGCCGTGTGCTTCACGTCGAGTTCGACGGTACGCAACCTCGTCGGCATCGCTGGCAAGCCGCACACGTCGACCGTCGTCGCGTGCATCGGCCCGGCGACGGCGAAGACCGCCGAGGAGCACGGGCTGCGCGTCGACGTCGTCGCGCCCGAGGCGTCGGCGGCGTCCCTCGTCGACGCTCTCGCCGGCTACGGCCGGTCGCTGGCCCACGAGGCCGCGGAGTCTGGGGAGAAGGTACGCCGCCCGAGCGATCGACGCGGGGCGGCCCGACGAAAGGTGAAGGCCTGATGGGTAGCTACGATCTGACGCACCGTCCGCGGCGGCTGCGCACGTCGCCGGTGATGCGCGACATGGTCGCCGAGACGGTCGTCTCGCCGTCCGACCTCATCCTGCCGGTGTTCGTGCGCGAGAACGCTTCGGAGAACACGCCGATCGCGTCGATGCCGGGCGTCGTGCAGCACACGCTCGACTCGCTCGTCGCGGAGGCGAAGCGCGCGCGTGACGCCGGCATCGCAGGCGTCATGCTGTTCGGCGTGCCGGAGTCGAAGGACGCCGTGGGTTCGGGTGCGCTCGATCCTGACGGCATCCTCAACGTCGGGCTGCGTGCCGTGCGTGACGCCGTGGGTGACGACCTGCTCGTCATGGGTGATCTGTGCCTCGACGAGTTCACCGACCATGGTCACTGCGGGGTTCTCGACGACGCGGGTCGGGTCGACAACGACGCGACGCTCGACGTGTACGCGCAGATGGCGGTGGCGCAGGCGCAGGCCGGTGCGCATGTGCTCGCGCCGAGCGGCATGATGGACGGCCAGATCGGTGTCATCCGTGCGGCGCTCGATCTGTCGGGGCACGACGACGTCGCCGTCATGGCGTACTCGGCGAAGTACGCGTCGGCGGCGTACGGCCCGTTCCGTGAGGCCGTGCAGAGTTCGTTGCAGGGTGATCGCGCGACGTATCAGCAGGATCCGCGCAACCGCACCGAGTCGTTGCGTGAGGCGATGCTCGACGAGGAGCAGGGTGCCGACATCCTCATGGTGAAGCCCGCGCTGCCGTACCTGGACGTGCTGTCGGACGTCGCGGCTGCCGCGACGGTGCCGGTCGCGGCGTATCAGGTGTCGGGTGAGATGGCGATGATCGAGGCGGCTGCAGCGAACGGTTGGATCGATCGTGAGCGCATGATCCGCGAGTCGTTGACGTGCATCAAGCGTGCCGGCGCGTCGATCATCTTGACGTACTACGCGCTGACGATCTAGCTCGTTGGGGCCTGAGCTTGCGAAGGTTCCAACGAGCGTTGAGGAAGCGCGTCAAAAAAAATCGTGCGCTGGCGATCTGGCTCGTTGGGGCCTGAGGTTGCGAAGGTTTTAACGA